>DYOJ01000729.1 GCA_020720705.1 Acetofilamentum sp. | reverse complement strand
GCTTAAATAATCGTTGTTCGGTTTATGAGGGAAAAACGGAACGGGCATGCTCCGGTGTTCCTTCGTTGTAAAAGAGGCTTTATCACCGAATATGAAAATATTCGGCAAAAAGGGTAGAAAAGTATTCGATCTGGGCATATTTTACCACTTTTTAACGTTTATTGAAGTTGTATGCAATTTTTTTAAAGGTCAACGGGAGCGCCCGGAACCACCCAGATCATGATACTGACGCGGTCTCCATTCCATTCCGATTCGGACAACACAACGATGTGGACGGGTCTGATCTTGCGATATTCGCCCAAAGGATAGCCGCTGGCACGAATACTATCGCCATTAATAGATTTGCCGCTGATTTCGGCATGACACGATAGAAACGATACCTAAAGATTCTTCTGAGGAGCTTGAAAATGAAAAAAAAATATTTTGAGAATTTGGTTATCATTGGTGTGGTTTATAGTTTGATTTGCATACTGCTTACGACAACGGGTTTAACACAGGAAACATGCCAAGGGGATTTAGACGAAAATGGTGTCATTGATGGCGTTGACCTTTCAATATTTTCAAAAAATTTTGGACGATATGATTGCAATCTCTGTAAAGAGGATGATGAGGTAAACGGGATATATAGGATTTGTAATTATCTTCCATGGAGTCATGGAAATTATTGGCGGTTCACAACAGGCGACAGAATTATTATGAATGAGAAACGCACATGTGCCTCTGGTTATTCAGGAACAAGGTATGGAACTACTTCATATGAATTTGAACCAATTATGGAAGTAAATGAAAATGGATGGATAATGGCAGGTTGTCAATATGATGAAGGTATCCTTGAGGAAAAATTACAGCATCAAATTGTGTTCATCCCACCTGAGGTAAAACCTGGAGATAGCTGGAATGTAGCTCAGCATACTGAATTTATTATTACTGGCAGATTTATTGGTATTGAGTCAACTACTGTCCCCGCGGGGACATTTTATTCTTTAAGGTTCGAATTTGACGTATCAGAAACAGGCGGCTCTTGTTCATTTAAGACTACCCTTTGGCTTGCAAAAGGCATTGGGCCGGTAAAAATACATCGGACGAACGCCAGCCCCGCCGATTGCCTTGGATGTATGTTTGTATGTAATCCTGAGAATGATTTGATCAAACTAAATACGCCTGCTGAACTTATTTGGGCTGTTATAAATGGGAGTTTAGTTCCCTAAAAAAAAGGGGGGGGAAATCAGTGCTAAATAAATCCGGGGAGTTCCGGGGACAGTTTACGCAACTATTATTTTAAACAAATGCTACAAAAACCATCTCTCCATCTGTCACTCTTGGTGAATAGATATCAAGGCTGAGGGTCTTTTCAGCAGCAAACAGATGTTTCCGCCGAAATTCACTCCTCAAAGATGATCCGGTGATCCACCAGATTCATCAGTTTGATGCGGGCGTGGATGATCTTCTGGTCGCCGAAGATGCCGACGATGCGGAAGGTGTTTTCGCCCTGAGATTAAAAGG
>DYOJ01000728.1 GCA_020720705.1 Acetofilamentum sp. | reverse complement strand
CGTTAGTGGCAAGCAAACCGAGACAACGCAAATGAACGAAACAGCGACAAAAGAAACTTGGAAAAACATTCCTATTGACAATCCAAAACGGATTGACATAGACTTGGTATTTACTGACAAGCAGTTTTCAAAATTGACAATGGGACTTATTCCTCAACAAATGGAGGACAAATGGTTCATTTATTACGAAGAAGAATGGCTATATTTTCATCGTTCTTGGACAGGTAACGGAATGTATAAAGCAAAACTCAATAAAATAACTGATGGTTATAGTATCAAAGAGTTTTGGGCAGAAAGAAACCAAGAAAAATATAATAATGAAGATGATAATACTGACATTGAGACTTTTTCATTTTTAATAGCAAGAGGACTATTAGGAATAGACATTAATAACATCTATTCAAGCAGAAATATCAAATCAGAAACAGATGCATTAAAAGGTTGGAGCAACCTTGGAAATATGCTTTTTACAAATCAAGGAGTTGATTATTCCGAAAAAATTAAATCAGCACTTTTTGGAGTTGCAGTTGCCGATGCTTTGGGCGTGCCGGTTGAGTTCAACAGCAGACAAACAATTAGCAAAAATCCCGTAATTGATATGATTGGTTACGGAACATACAATTTGCCAGCAGGAACTTGGTCAGATGACAGTTCGCTTTCATTTTGTCTTGCCGAAGCATTGACACAAGAATTTAACCTAAACACAATCGGGCAGAACTTTGTAAAATGGTATCACGAAAATTATTGGACACCACATGGAACCGTTTTTGACATTGGTATTGCAACACAACAAGCTATTTCACGACTTGCAAAAGGTGAAAAACCACAATTCGCTGGCGGTTTTGACGAAAGTGACAATGGAAATGGCTCGCTTATGCGAATTTTACCTTTGCTTTTTTATTTGCTTGACAAACCAATCAATGTACGTTACGACATTACAAAAAAAGTTTCGTCAATTACTCACGGACATATTCGTTCTGTAATTTCTTGCTTTTACTATCTTGAATTTGCGAAGCAAATTTTTGACGGCAAAGATAAATTTGAAATTTATAGAAACTTGCAAACAGAAATTTCTAATCACTTGACAAGTCAGTCAATCAATCCGACAGAAATTGCAAAGTTTGACAGATTGTTAAAAGGCGACATTGCAGAACTTGACGAAGACGAAATTCAAAGTAGTGGTTACGTTTTGCATACACTTGAAGCAAGTATTTGGTGTTTGCTGACAACAGACAATTACAAAGAAGCGGTTTTGAAAGCGATAAATTTAGGTAGTGACACAGACACAACAGGTGCAGTAACAGGCGGACTTGCAGGACTTCTATACGGACTTAATGACATTCCTGAAAAATGGTTACAACAAATTGCAAAATATAACGACATTGAAAACTTGGCAGAACGCCTTAACGAGAAAATTGCCAGCCACTAACACTGTATAAGCGTAATGCGGGCAAAAGTGCTAAATTTAAACGAAATGAACATTAACAAACATAAGGTTAAACCGAAAGTGA
>DYOJ01000098.1 GCA_020720705.1 Acetofilamentum sp. | reverse complement strand
TTTTCGATAATTTCTAACTGCCGACTATTAACTACTATTTTGAAAATTAAATGTGATTTTATGATAAAAATATAATTTTTTTTATGGAATTTTATTTATTTCACATCTATCGGTAAAATATTTAAAAACCAAATATCGTTTTTTAAAAAGTTTGTATCATCTAAATTGTTAAAAGTATGAAAATGAGAAAATTTCTTTTCGCAGTGGTTACATTGATGGCGTTTTCTTTCGCCGGATTTAGCCAAGAGGACCCGGTTGATGCTCCGATGTTCGGAACTACACGTAGCTTGAACGCCGCTTACACCCATGATTTTGGAGAAATTAGCGGAAAAACTGTTCAATACCAATTCAAAATCGTCAATGACGGCAAAGCAAACATGCAAATTACCGACATCCAAATTCCTGAAAAGGTTGGCGTTACGATGCTCACAAAAAATATCGCACCCGGTAAAGAAGGTGTTATTTTAGTAAGTGTTGACCCGACAGTTGCAAATCAAGGTGATTTTAAAGAAAAAATAGTTGTAAAAACCGAACAATCTGAAATGTCGGTTAAAACAACCAAAGAAATCACTTTCACAATATCAGGTAAAGTAAAATAGTTTTTGAAATCTTAAGTAAAAAAAAGCACCGAACGGTGCTTTTTTTTTAATATGCTTTTGCAAACAAAACGCGCTGCTTCGATGGTTTTCCGGAATACATGCACACGCCGTCCTCTTCGGGCGAATCAAACGGAATACATCGGATTGTGGCTTTGGTTTCTTCTTTAATTTTTTCTTCGGTTTCGGGTGTTCCGTCCCAGTGTGCCAACACAAAACCGCCGTTTTCGGATTCAATAATTTGTTTGAACTCGGCGTAAGTATCAACCTTATGTGTATTTGCTTCGCGATGTTTGTGTGCTTTTGAATAGATATTTTGTTGAATTTCTATCAAAAGTTTTTCGATATATTCTGCAATTCCGACTTGTTTAACTACTTGTTTTTCAAGAGTATCACGTCTAACTAACTCAACATTTCCGGCTTCCAAATCGCGCATCCCCATTGCCAAACGAACGGGTACACCTTTTAGCTCGTATTCGGCAAATTTGAAACCGGGGCGATTATTATCGTTATCATCAAATTTAACAGTAATACCTTTTGCTTTCAGCTCGGTCATCATTATTTTGACGGCTGCAGATATTTTTTCGAGTTCGCCGGTATTTTTGTATATCGGTACGATAACAACGTGAATAGGTGCGAGTTTCGGCGGCAACACCAAGCCTTTATCGTCAGAATGTGCCATAATGAGCGCACCCATCAAACGTGTCGAAACGCCCCACGAACTTGCCCAAACGTATTCTTGCTTACCTTCCTTTGTGAGAAATTTGACATCAAAAGCTTTTGCGAAATTTTGTCCCAAAAAATGAGATGTACCTGATTGTAAGGCTTTCCCATCTTGCATCATAGCTTCAATTGATAAAGTCTCAAGTGCTCCGGCGAAACGCTCGCTTGCTGATTTTGCTCCTTTTATTACCGGGAGTGCTAACCAATTTTCGGCAAATTCGGCATAAATATCCAACATTTGTCGTGTTTCAGCCATAGCCTCCTGTGCGGTTGAATGTGCTGTATGCCCCTCTTGCCACAAAAATTCGGATGTTCTTAAAAATAAACGTGTTCGCATTTCCCAGCGCACAACATTCGCCCATTGATTTATCAAAATCGGTAAATCACGGTAGCTTTGAATCCAATTTTTGTAGGTGCTCCAAATAATGGTTTCGGAGGTCGGACGCACAATAAGCTCTTCTTCAAGTTTAGCATCTTCGTCCACAACTATCTGATTATTAGCATCTGTTTTAAGACGATAATGCGTAACAACAGCACATTCCTTCGCAAAACCGTCCACATGGCTTGCTTCTTTTGAGAAATACGATTTGGGAATAAACAGCGGGAAATACGCATTTTCGTGACCGGTTTCCTTAAACATTTTGTCGAGTTGGTCACGCATTTTTTCCCAAATTGCGTATCCGTAGGGCTTAATGACCATGCTTCCCCGAACGCCGGAATTTTCAGCAAGTCCGGCACGGACAACAAGCTCATTATACCATTGCGAGTAATTTTCAACTCGCGAAGTGATTCCTTTTGACATCTGTTTAATATTAGATTTAAGACGTTAGATGACAGATATTAGACTATAAGTAATTGAAATTAAGGCTTTTTAAAATCAGACATGAAGAAATTTCAATTCGGTTTTATCTAAAATTATGAGTTGCAAATGTAAAAAAAATATCGTAATCTAAAAAAACAATTCAAACTCATCAACAATATTGACAATCAAATTTCGACAGAAAAAACAGACCTTGTCAAAAATTTAATGCAAATTTTACATGTTAAGAAAAAAAACCAGTTATCTTTGACGAAACATTAGTACAATGAAGTTCGGACAAAAGTCCCTATTCGTATCTTTATACTTGTTTTTGAACATTGTTACATTCGCACAGCAACAGTACGAGTTCAAACGCTTGACTGTGCGTAACGGATTGGCACACAATAATATTTATACACTTTTTCAAGATAAATCCGGTTTTATTTGGGCAGGCACTCAAAGCGGTTTGAGCAAATTTGACGGATATTCGTTTCACAATTATTATCACAACCCCAACGACAGCACCACTTTGATTTCCGATAATTTCGGGTTCGTTTTTGAAGACAGTAAAGAGCGAATTTGGTTGGGCACCTACAACGGCGGCTTAGCTTGTTATGAGCGTAAAACATCTAAAATAACGAATTTTACAACAGTAGAAAATAGGGGTGATGCATTGCCTTCCAATATGATAAGAGGAATTGTTGAGGATGCTGCGGGCGGAATTTGGATTGCAAGTTCTCTGGGACTTTGCCTGTTTTTGGAAAACGGCAAATTTGAAACCTATACTTCCGCTCCCGAAAATATTGAAACGCTATCATCACCAAATATAAAAGCAATAGATTATGACGAAGACGGATATATTTGGGTGGCAACCTCCAACGGTCTGAATCGGTTTGATGTGAAGACGAAAAAAAACAAACGCATTTCTGTTACAGACAAATCAGACGGTATTGTTGCAAATAGTTTACAAGCTGTGTTCTCAGATTCAAAAGACCGAATTTGGATAGGAACCAGAGATAACGGGCTGTATATTTATGTTAAAAAATTAGACAATTTTGTGCACTACCCGCCGGGGAATACCCCCGAAACGGTATCCGATGCACGTATCCAAACCATAACCGAAGATATTTTCGGAAATTTTTGGATAGGCACTTATGAACACGGACTGAATTTATACAATTCCGAAACCGGAAAGTTTAGCGAAATATCTTACTCAAAAGACAATCCGAACAGCCTTAGCAACAATACTATAGAAACAATAATTGAAGACAACGCCGCAAATTTGTGGGTTGGAACTCGCGGAGGAGGTATCAATATTTTGGATTTGAAACCTGCAAAATTTTCTAATATTGATTTACAAACACTAAAGTTGAACTCCAATTCTGTGCAAAGTATTGAGAAAGAGACTGAAACTGTGCTGTGGCTCGGCACCAAAAGCGGTTTGGTGAGGTATGATACTCAAAACGGTAAACAAACAGTTTATTCGGCAGATAAAAAGGTCGGCAGCTTGGGAGATGACCGAATAAGAGCATTACTGTTTGACGATGGACGTCTTTGGGTGGGTACTTATGAGCGCGGCTTGTATGTTGTTAATACCCAAGGATCTGAAAATAAAAAATTTATTAACATCGGAGCAGGAAATAAAAGTGAGAATAACCTTGTAAGTCAAGGAATCAATACTTTGGCAAGAACAGATGACGGAAGTATTTGGGTTGGACATATTGACGGATTGAGCAAAATAAACTATCAATCCGAAACGAACTATACTGTCCAAACTTATTCCAACAGTAAAGACGAAGCAAAAGTATTATCGGATGATTATGTTACGGATATTTTTCAAGATTCAAAAGGTTTGATTTGGATATTAACCTCCGGCGGGTTAAATTTGTATCGTCCGGCAACAAATGATTTTGAACAAATATACAACCGCAAAGAAGGTTCGCAAAAAGCCGAAGAAACCGACAACTCATTTACCCAAATGTTTGAAACCCACGACGGGCGTTTATGGATAGGTACTGCCGGAGCCGGATTGCTGTTGTTTAATCCTGATGCCAAAACGTTCACTCGTCCGATTAAAACGAGTAAAGCGATGTCTAATATCATGTCAATCTCTGCCGATAAAAGCGGGAATTTATGGCTTAGCACCTCAGACGGAATTTCAAAATTAGATATAAATACTCTTGCAACAGCTTCTTACGGAATTGATGACGGTTTGAAAGAAACCGGATTCAATCGCAACTCGGCATTGCGCATGCGAAACGGCACTTTACTTTTCGGTCATATCAGCGGATATACTGTTATCCGTCCGGAGAATATCAAACTAAACGAACACAAACCGAAAGTTGTGCTGACAGATTTTAAAATCTTCAATAAATCAATATTTCAAAATAAAAATTCATTTGCAAGCGAGCTTCCTGAAAATATTTTAAATATAAATTT
Source organism: Acetofilamentum sp. (assembly GCA_020720705.1). Lineage (GTDB taxonomy): Bacteria > Bacteroidota > Bacteroidia > Bacteroidales > JAADGE01 > DYOJ01. The sequence continues at coordinate 3,624 of DYOJ01000098.1, read as the reverse complement.
AACATACAACGATTACGTGGTTGCCTTTGATTTTGCAGCTTTGGATTTGACAAAACCCGATGCCAACAAATTTGCGTATATGCTTGAAGGCTACAAAGATGAATGGATTGAATTTGGAACTCAACATCAATTTATGTTCACCAATTTACCTGCCGGAAAATATATTTTGCGTGTAAAAGCAACCAACAACGACAATTTATGGTGCGATACCGAAGATATGGCTGCAATTCAGCTTTATGTTAAACCCCCGTTTTGGAAAACATGGTGGTTTTTACTGACAGTTATTGTTGTTGTTTCGAGTCTTGTTTTTTGGTTTTTCAAAAATCGAACAAAAAAACTCCGACTTCGTAATCAAATTTTAGAGCAAAAAGTAGAAGAACGCACAAGGGCACTGAAAGATACAAATATTGAACTCGAAAAATTATCAATTGTTGCTCGAGAGACTGACAACTCTGTTACAATTTTGGACAAATACGGAAATTTTGAATGGTTTAATGAAGGATTTTCTAAAATCTTCGGTTATAATACTCTTAAAGATTTTACCGATGACAGAGGTTTAAATATTTTAGTCGGTAAATTTGACGACGAAGTACGACAAACCGTTCGCACAGTGATTGAGACAAAGCAAACCATAGTACGCTCCAACAAAGTATCCGGACGCGACAAAAAAGTTATCTGGTTACAAACAACTTGGACACCCATTCTTGATGATAACGGAGAGATATACAAGCTGATAGCCGTTGATACTGACATCTCCGAACTCAAAAATGTCGAAGAACTTGTGATGGCAAAAAATGACGAACTCGAACAGCAAAACGAAGCCATAAAACGCTATTCCGAAAATGTTCGCAGTAGTATTGAATACGCAAAAACAATTCAAAATTCGATACTTCCGTACAAAAAATGGTTCAAAGCCTACTCAGAACCTTTGGTGTATTACTGTCCGAAAGATATTGTTTCAGGTGATTTTTATTGGACGATTGAAACGGATAAATATTATTTTACTGCAGTTGTTGATTGTACCGGACACGGTGTTCCGGGTGCATTTATGTCGCTCATCGGCAGTCGTTTACTCAAAGAGATTGTGAAAGATATGCACATTACTAAACCGAATGACATCCTGATACGACTGAATACTTCGGTTATACAAGCACTTAACCAAGATGAATCCAACAACCGGGACGGAATGGACGTGTCAGTCCTGCGTGTCAGCAAAGCACTCAATGAAAACGGAAGCAGAAGTGTAATTTTTGCAGGGGCTAAACAGGATATTTTTGTATATATCAACGAATTAAAAAAATTATTTCGTATCCGCGGAACTCGCAAAGGCATTGGCGGAAAATCCGGCACAAATCCGGCAATAATGTTCAAAAACGAACGCTTTTCGGTACAAAAAGATGATGTTATTTATTTAATGACTGACGGTTACAAAGACCAAAACAACCTCAGACGTGAGCGTTTCGGAACAGAACGCATGATGACACTTTTGAACGAACTTGCTCCGCTCAAAGCCGCCGAACAAGAAGTTTTACTAAAATCTGTGTTGGAGAAATTTCGCGAAGGAGAACCCGCGCGTGACGACATCACCATACTCGGACTGAAAATTTTATAATTCTATTATAATCAAAATCCTACATCAATTTAAATTTTTACTAACAAAAGTATCAAATTTCCATGCAAAAAAAGTTAATTGTAAAAGCATTTCTTATTGTTTTTTTCGGAATATTCTCGCTATCGGCATATGCTCAATCAGCAATAAAAACCAGAATACTCTTTATTTTCGACGAGAGTAACAGCATGCTCGGACATTGGCAAAGCGAGAAGAAAATTGACGTAGCTAAAACCATGCTGATACAAATGGTGGACAGTCTTAAAAAAATTGAAAACGTAGAACTTGCTTTGCGCATGTACGGACACCAAAGCCCCGTTCCGCCTCAGGATTGCAGCGATACCCGTCTGGAGGTTCCGTTTGCGCCAAACAATGCCGAACAAATAAAACAGAAACTCAGAATGACACAGCCTAAGGGCACAACTCCCATTGCACGCTCGCTCGAAGAATGTGCCAACGACTTCCCGGATTGCCTTACATGCAGAAATGTTGTCATCCTGATAACAGACGGTATCGAAGCCTGCGACGGCGACCCTTGCGCCATTGCTATGGCATTACAAAGCAAAGGCATCGTTCTTAAACCGTTCGTCATCGGTATTGGCTTGGAGGTTGAATTTAAAGAAGCGTTTGAATGTGTCGGTGATTTTTACAATGCAACGAGCGAAACCGATTTCAGGAATATCCTAAATCAAGTCATTAAAAAAGCCGTAACAAGCACCACAGTGCAAATCAATCTTTTGGATAGTTTCGACAAACCCACAGAAACAAATGTTGCCATTACATTGCAAAATCAAGCAAGCGGAGGCATTGTGCAAAATCTGGTACACACCATGAATTACAAAGGCGTGCCCGATACCGTCGCATTACCTTCGCACATCCAATACTCCATGACTGTACATACCATTCCGCCGGTTACGGTAAACAATATCAAAATAATTGAAGGCAAACATAATATTTTGAAGGCAAAAACTCCGCAAGGCGAACTAAACATAATTTCAGGCGCAGGCTTAGAACTCGACGGTACGCCCTGTATCGTTCGACAATCAGGTTCAAAAACTACGCTTAACGTGCAAGATATGTTTGAACCCGAAAATTATATCACCGGAAAATACGACCTCGAAGTTCTCACTTACCCGCGCACATATTTTACCGATGTTCAAATATCACAAAGTAAAACCACAACCTTACGAGTGCCGCAACCCGGGGTCATCAATTTTCAATTCCCGAGCGAAGGCTACGGCGGAGTATATCTGATTAAGGATAAAACAGTTACACTCGTCAAACATTTTACTGAAATTAAAACCGAAAGCATTAAATTGCAACCCGGCGACTATGTTGCGGTATTTAGACCAAAAACTGCCACACAAACATCAATGTCGCGCGAGCAAAAATTTACGGTTCAATCCGGACGTTCTCTTATTATCTCATTCAAATAAACTCCGAGTCTGTGAATTTGGAACAAATTATCAGAAATGCACAAGCATATACTGCAAGCCTGATTTCTAATGCTGTATATCAACGCAACGATTCACGCATCGGCAAAGTAAATGAACCTGTTTTGCTGAACAACCGAGTTTACGAACTTCGATTTTTGAAAACCATTACAGGCTATATACCCAACGAAAAGACACAACTTCCGTTTTTATACACTTTTTTTTTAATTTACCCGATAAGTCCTCAAAATCAGGAAGCCGCAAATGATGAGGAATACTCCGACTTCAGAGTCGGCAATCCGGAATTCGATAAACTATCACAAACCTTGAAGCACATTTTAGAATCCGTTTTGTATGAAAATCAAGGCTTTAGTTTTGAATTTATGATTTCGGTTCGGACAAAAAACAATGCGCTCGCGCTTGTGTTTGCTGAAATCAATTCAATTCAGGCTCAAGTTTAAGGTTAAGTTATACTGTTTACAGTTTTTAGTTGAGAATTAATATCTAATAATCCGTTTACTTTTATGTAAGGCATTGATTTATTGTAAATTATATTATAAAATTTCTCAGATATGAAAAATG
>DYOJ01000727.1 GCA_020720705.1 Acetofilamentum sp. | reverse complement strand
AATAAGCGTCCACGCTTTTCTTTTGCCGGCATAACTTCGTAAAGTAGAAATAATTTCAAATGCTTGAATTATATTTGTAAAATATTGTTAATCAGCAAGTTCCGCAATCAATGTAGCTGAAGTGCAATTTGTGATTTTGACATTTACATAATCGCCCGTTTGATAATTTCCGCGTTCAAAAACAGCCACTTTATTTTGTGAATTTCGTCCGAATACTTTTGTGTTCGATTTTTTGGATTCACCTTCAATCAAAACCTCAAATATTTTTCCTATGTCCCGTTTATTGCTTTCGAGCGATAGTTGTGTCTGTAAATCAATAATTTCTTGTAATCTTTTACTTTTTATGTCTTCAGGAACATCGTCAGGGTAATATTTTGCCGCATACGTTCCGGGGCGTTCCGAGTATTTAAACATGTAGGCATAATCATAAGCAACTTCGCGCATGACAGACAAAGTTTGTTCGTGGTCGTCGTCGGTTTCAGTCGGGTGTCCGGCAATAATGTCTGTCGAAATAGCACAATCGGGAATATATCTGCGAATAGACGCAATACGTTCCAAATACCATTCACGCGAGTATCCTCGCTTCATGGTTTCCAACATTTTGGAGCTTCCGGCTTGCACAGGCAGGTGAATGTATTTGCAAATATTCGGATATTTTGACATGATTGTCAATACTTCATCCGTAAAATCTTGCGGATATGAGGTGGCAAATCGTACTCTTAAATCCGGCGAAAGTTGTGCAGTAAGTTCCAAAAGTTGCGCAAAAGTTGTTTCTCCGTTTTTCCAATTGTATTTATCAACATTTTGTCCGAGCAGAGTAACTTCTTTGTACCCTTCGGAAAGAATTTGACGAATTTCGTCCAAAATTGTGTGAGGGCTTCTGCTCCGCTCACGTCCGCGAGTGAACGGGACTACGCAAAATGCGCACATATTGTCGCAACCCCTTGTTATTGAGACAAATGCTGATACTCCGTTTGTGTCTTTACGCACAGGACTTATATCGGCATAAGTCTCCTCACGTGAGAGTAACACATTTACAGCCGATTCGCCTTCTTTTGCTTGCAATACCAAAGTCGGGAGACTTCGATAAGCATCCGGACCGGCAATTAAATCCACCATTTTTTCTTCTTCCAAAAGTTGAGATTTTATACGTTCAGCCATACAACCGAGCAAACCGAACAACATGCCTTTTCGTTTTTTCTTTAAATATGCCAAAGACTGTAACCGATTTCTGATACGTTGTTCGGCATTATCACGCACTGCGCAAGTGTTAATCAGGAGTAAGTCTGCATCTTCGGCATGGTCGCATAATGCGTAACCGGCTGAAATCATAACTGAGGTAACCAACTCACTATCAGCAACATTCATCTGACATCCGTAGGTTTCGATAAATAATTTCGGCGCATCCGTTCGTGCGTTTGCAGCCGCAATAATTTCTTTGGATGTTTTATATTGTGAAAATATTATATTTTGCATGTGAAATTCGTATTTTGCGACAAAGATATAAAAAACAGAA
>DYOJ01000726.1 GCA_020720705.1 Acetofilamentum sp. | reverse complement strand
TACTTAACGAGCGGGCGAGACAGATATTCATATTGCAAAAAATTGATTTTCAATAACTTACAAGTTCTGCTAATAAATCGAACTCGTTGGCGTCCACAATTTTACAAGAGTAGATTTCGCCGATGTGTAATTCACCGACCGTTTTCGGAATCAGAACGTCGTTGTCCACTTCGGGCGAATCAAACTCGGTGCGTCCGATGTAAAATTCGTCAGTTTCGGAATCAATCAAAACCTCCTGAATGCTGTCAATTTTCGCATGGTTAAGTTCCAATGATATTTTTTCCTGAATTTTCATCAGTTCGTCCTTTCGAGCTTGCTTTACTTTTTCGGGCACGTCATCTTTATAGTTTTCAGCACCATACGTATTTTCTTCTTCCGAGTAGGTGAATACTCCGAGACGGTCAAAACGGACACTGCTTACAAAGGTTTTCAGTTCTTCAAAATCGGCTTTTGTCTCACCCGGAAATCCGACTAACAGCGTTGTACGCAATGCAATACCCGGCACCTCTTTTCGTATTTTATCTATCAAATTCAAAGTTGATATTTTGGTATGCCCGCGTCTCATGCGTTTTAGAACGTTGTCGCTGATATGTTGCAAAGGAATGTCTAAATATTTGGCAACATTTGCACGCTCGCGCATCAACGGAAGAACATCGTCCGGAAAATTGAACGGAAAAGCATAATGTAAACGTATTCGTCTGATACTTTCAATTTCTGATAATTTAGAAACAAGCTCCGCCAAACGTTTTTCGCCGTATAAGTCTAATCCGTACGATGATAATTCTTGAGCTATCAGCATGAGTTCCTTCACGCCGTTCCGAGCTAAAAACTTGGCTTCGTTTATCAGCTCTTCGATAGGAACTGATTTATGACGACCGCGCATCAGAGGAATGGCACAAAACGCACATGCCCTGTCGCAACCTTCTGATATTTTGAGATATGCATAGTGAGACGGAGTTGAAATAATACGCTCGCCAAACAACTCTTTTTTGTAATCCGCTTTCAAACTTGCAAGAATATCCTCCAAATTATTTGCGCCGAAAAATTCATCTGCTTCAGGTATTTCTTTCTTGAGTTCGTCTTTATATCTCTCTGATAAACAACCAAATACAAATAGTTTTTTAATTTTTCCGTCGTTTTTTGCTTGGGCAAATTCCAATATTGTGTTTACGGATTCTTCTTTCGCATCTCCGATAAAACCGCAAGTGTTAATTATCACAGTTTTAGCCTTCGTATCAAAACGGTCAAAAACAAACCGATAGCCCGATGAGTGCAATTGAGTCGCAAGTTTTTCGCTGTCCACTAAGTTTTTGGAGCAGCCCATGGTGATGATATTTATAATCGGTTTCACAAATTTTTCTTTTTTTGTAAAATTAAACTTTAATGTGCGAATGTCTGTAAATTTTTCGGATTTGCCAAAATTCAAATTTTAGTTGTCAGTGAAAAATTTATTTTGAGGAGTGAAACTTTTACTTTTTCACGAAACTCGAGAATGAAACACACATTTTTTCATCTGTT
>DYOJ01000725.1 GCA_020720705.1 Acetofilamentum sp. | reverse complement strand
AACCAAGAATTTGCAAATTTGTAATATTCTCTATGCCAAACAATGACCTTTTATCTTATATCGAACTCACGTGAATATTGTTCAACACAATTCGGTACGGTTATGAAGCGTTTTCACTCAAAATCGTTACGTTTCGTGCTTTTTTTCAAGAAAATTCCACTCAAAACTGTTGAAATTCCGAGTAAAACCATAGAAATTTCACTCAAAATGTTAGGTATTCTGAGCAAAACGCATGAAATTTTGCGCAAAATCTTATCGAGGAGCTATCCAAGCCAAATAATTTGCGGGTGTAACGACTTGAAATTCAGAATCCGGATACGCTTGTGCCCATGCGGAAGGGATTTTTGTCTTCTTTTTGTCGCTTAATTTGATTTCGTAAGCAAACAATTTTCCGTCGCGTTCTTCAATCCAGTCAATTTCTTGTTGGTCGTAGGTGCGCCAAAAGTAATTTGAGGAATATAAACCGTTGTATGTCTGAAATTTAAGACGTTCCGAAATTAAATAATTCTCCCAAAGCTCGCCTTTGTCGTTGCGTAACTCAAAATCATTCAAATTATTTATAACAACATTGCGAATGCCGTTGTCGTAAAAATACCAGCGGCTCATTTTCGTAATTTCTTTGCGCAAATTCCGACTTAAACCTTCGACTTTGAAAATCACATACGTTTTTGAAAGCAAATCCAAATACCTCGCAACGGTGTCTTTATGAATTTCGAGATTTGATGCCAACTCGCTTAGCGAAACTTCTTTGCCGATTTGAAACGCAATCAGTCGCAACAAGTTCCGAATTTTATCGGCGTTTCGGATGCCGTCAAATTCCAAAATATCTTTGAGCAAATACGAGTTCGACAATTCATGTAAATACGCCGTTTTTTGCTGTTTCGACGGCAAGTGTATCAGTTCCGGATAATTTCCGAAGACCAAACGCATGTTCAAACGACTTTTTGTTTCCAGAATATTCTCATTTTCAAAATATTCCGACTGCGAAAACGGATATAAATAAAACGTTTTTTTGCGCCCCGTGAGCGGTTCGCCGGTTTGATTGCTCATGTCGAACGCCGCCGAGCCGGTAACCAAAATTTTCAATCCGTCAAGATTATCCGCCAATAATTTCAGCTTATTTCCGATGTTCGGAATTTTCTGAGCTTCGTCAATCACCAGAAGTTTGATGCCTGCAAAATTCAATTTGTAATTTTCAAGTGTCTGTGGTTCAAGCAAATCGTGTGCGGCTAAGTCGTCGCCCGTGAGCACCAATTTCTTTTCCGGAATTTGCGAAATAATATGTTTTACCAATTCCGTTTTGCCTGTTCGTCTCGCGCCGAGTAACACCACCGGACGATTCGGAATTAAATTTTCAATAATATTTTGTTCGATTTGCCGACGTAAGTATTCCATAAATAATTTTTCGACAAAGATACTTTAAATAGCGGAATTAAGCAAATCTAAAACATTTAAATAGCGGTATTAAGCAAAAATTAAACAGTTCGCCGACAGATTTTAGTTTTTTTATGAATCACAA
>DYOJ01000724.1 GCA_020720705.1 Acetofilamentum sp. | reverse complement strand
TTTGCCTATTCAACAGTGGTTGATAACGACAGGTGAAGCTTGATTTGATTGACTTTGCTCCCTATTGGCATTCGGCTGAAAAGTCTGTCACGAAAATTGCGGTTTCTTTCCTTTGTAAAGTTTGCGGTGAATTATGAAACAGGCAAAACATTATGTAGCTTGCTGCATGGCAAAAAGTCCCCGTTTTTGTTTTGCCACTGCCCGTTTTAACATCCAGGCAATTTTCCGTGCCAACTTTTTAAGAAACGCCGCCTGAGCCTATAAACATTCGTGCCGCATTATAACAAACGCTTGCTGGCACCGCCGATTCTCACTTACTTGATATTACAGTAAATTTTGAATGTTCATTTTTTTTAAATATATTTGTGTAAACAAGTGGCGGCGATCAGCAAGCGCCAAAACGTTACCGGTCAGGCTAAAAAAAATAGCGATAGTATGTCAATTTTTTAACTAAATTTGTAAAAAAAGTAAATGGTTCAAAGAATATATATTGACACTTCTGTAGTAGGTGGCTACTTTGACGAAGAGTTCAAAGAAGCGACAAACATGTTGTTTCATAGACTTGAAAATAAGGAGGTTAAATTTGTTGTTTCGGACTTGCTTGACCTTGAATTGATAAACGCACCATTACATGTGAAAGAATTACTTTTCAAGTATCCAAAAGACTTTTTCGAAAGAGTGGAATTGACAGATGAAGCCATAAAATTGGCTGACACCTATATTGTAGAAAAAGTGGTTGGAAAAACAAGTATTGAAGATTGCCGACACATTGCATTGGCGACTATTTACAAGGTAGATGTTTTAGCAAGTTGGAACTTTAAGCATATTGTAAATCTTGATAGGATAAAGGGTTACAATTCTGTAAACCTTAAACTTGGTTACTCAATGATTGAAATTAGAAGCCCAAAAGACTTAGTAAAATATGGAAACGAATAAAAAAGAAAAGACATTTGACGCTGTTAAAATGATGCGTGAAATCCGTGAGAAAATTAGTCAGGAAACTCAAAATATGACCTTTGAACAATTAAAGGCATATATTGAAGAAAAACTGAAAAAAAACAACGCAAAACTTGTGGGACAGCAATAAAAGCCCGAACCGGTAACAAAGGCTAAAATCAAGCGGGCGGAAAGTGCTAATTTGAAGGGCAGTACATTTAATAAACCTCATCGCAGGTTGACAGTGAAGTGCTCCGAAATGCCCGCCAGCTTTTAGCCTCAGCCGTTATAGCCCATTTTGGTAAAAATCTGAACTTATAATTTGCTAACTAATATTATTTTAACCAAAACCAATTTTATGAAAAATCTAATTTTAACGCTTTTATTTTCATTGTTTTTGACACAATTATTGAGCGGACAATGCAACGTGACTGTATCAAAGAATAGTCAAGGTTTAACACTTTTTACAGCTCAAAAAGAAGAAGTGTATAAGGATTTGAGATTTGAGTCTGGAATCTTATCTGCATCAATACAGTTAACCCGCTTTATTCATACCTGAGCACAGCGAAAGGTGTGAATGTGCGATG
>DYOJ01000723.1 GCA_020720705.1 Acetofilamentum sp. | reverse complement strand
ATTTTCAAATTTTCAAATTTTTTAAAAATTTGTTATTTATGAAAACAGTATTCTCACTTGTTATTGCAACAATTTTTTTAGTAACAGCTTGCGGAGTTGTGAAAAAAGGCGACCCGCTTACCGATGCACAAGTTCTGGCTTATATTAAAGTTTACACAGAATTGCGAAAAGCCGGTCCTTCGTTTTTGGAAAAAATTAATCAAGACCCCGAAAATCCCCTAAACGGGCAAGCCGGGTTCAACGATTTTGAGAAAATAATCAAGCAAAACGGCTTGAAAGATTATCAGGAATTTGTAATCTTAAACGCAAAAATCGGAGCGCTGTTCAGCATCATGCAGGGCGAGCAGGCAATGAGTATGTATGAGAATATGACTGAAAGCGGCAGTGCCATGATGGATGCCGGTATTGCCGGATTTCAAAAAATAATTGACAACCCCGACATGCCGGAGGAGACTAAACAATCTGCCCGTGAGAGTATTGAAGAGCTGCGTAAGGGTAAAAACGACATAAATGACAATTGGGCAAAAAATAAACCTTGGGCTGATTTTGTTCTCGACAAAACTAAGAAAATTTCCGGTCTGATTGTGCACGACCAAGATATTCAAATGGTAAAAAAATACGAAAAAGAAATCATGGAAGCATACACAGGGTTTCCGATGCCCGAATTGCCGGACGGCAGATTTCCTGAATTGAATTTTTCTGAATAAAAAAAAATGTATATTTGCAACCAAATTGTTAATTCCCGAACGTGAGTATAGAACAACTTCAGGAGCATTTGATTACCCGTCTTAACGGCGATTTATCAGACCTTGTCATTTTTGAAAAAGGGACTGACAGCACTTTGTTTGTCGAATTTACCGACTATGTGATGCGCAATCATAAAAAATTGGACAGCATCACACTTGACGATGCCCTGACAAAACTCCAATTAAAACCCGACAGCGAAACTCGAAAACTACTCATAACTTCACTCGGTTTTATTACTGATGTTCGTGCATATCGGACTTTGGAAAAAATTGTGAACGACGAAACTGACGAACTTGCTTCGTGGGCAATATTTGCGTTTCAGCAAAGCAGAGCATTGATTGAAGATTCTCTGAGTGATAAATCTCGATATTATGTTTTCTCCGGTTTAGGAGGGAAAGGCGACAAACTCAGATATTTTGCTGTCATACACGGTAAAGAAAATGCTGAAATTTCAGGATTTCAGCAAGAGCGTCTTATCAAAGAATTGGAATACGAATCCGTTGATAAAGAGGCTATTATAGAATCCGTGCAGACCTATCCCGACTTTATTTCTTTCGTGTTTTTATTGTCAATGAAATACATCGCTTTTGAGTTTATGGACAATATTATTAACAACGTAAACGAAATCGGCGGAAATTTGTCCGAAGATTGTATCTTAGCCACCGATAAATTGTATAACGAAGACGAAATACGAAAAATTATCAAAGGCGAAATCAATCCAAACGATGAGTTCGAACTTGACGACGAAGATTTGGACGATTTGATGTCCTATTTAGA
>DYOJ01000722.1 GCA_020720705.1 Acetofilamentum sp. | reverse complement strand
CTTTTTTTGTCCATTTTTACACTTTTTGTGTAAACCTATTTTAGGACAAGACAACTGTCCATGTGCCTGTGCCTACGGTTGGGGTGTTACCTGCTAAAGTTGCTGTGCTTACTCCGCAGGCAGGGTTTATGTCGGAACCTGCGGCGGCTGTGGTTGGGGCTGCATTTACTGTTACAGATGCCGTGCTTACAGGTGCTGCCGAACCACAAGCGTTGCTTGCCGTTAATGTATAAACACCTGCTCCTGCTGTTATAATGCCTGTCAGGGTCGGGCTTTGTAAGGTAGAACTAAACCCATTTGGTCATGTCCAACTCCAACATGTGGCATCTGTGGCTCCTCCTGTTAAGGTTAAGTTACTACCTGCACAAATAGGGTTTGGACTGGCTGAAGCACTTACTCCTGTGGGTACTGTGCAGCCTATGCAGCCAAAGGCTACCCAAGTGGAAGATGGGGCATCCCATGCCTCAAAGCACCGGGTGGTGGTGTTAAATATTAATAAACTGTTGGCAGGCGAAGCTATGGCATCGCGCTCGGCTGTGGTCATACGTGGAAGAAGCAAGCCTTTGTTAGTAGAACTTACATCTAACATTGATGAAGCATCCGGTGCATTACCTGTTCCGTTTATTCCTACGCCTTGCGAAAAGGCTGACATAAAGCTAATTGAAATTAGCATAATTAATAAAGATAGTTTTTTCATTTTTTTAATTTTTAATTTTTAATTGTCAAGTTTACTTCCGGTGAGGGCATCGTCGTTCACAAGGTTGTTGTTTTTTTTCTTGCTTACTTTGAAGCAAATATAAAACTTTATTTTTAAACTGTACCGGATTTTCCTTAAACATTTACTTTAAGTGATTTTGTGTCGTCATTCGGCAATGCTCAAGTAAACTTGACCTTGCACTCATTCCTAACAAAATTCAGGCTCAATTTCAAACCATTTTTCAATAGCGTTAATAGGTGCTTTTACATTGAGTTCTTTGCGTAAGCCCCGTTCGGCTCAGGCTCCTGCCTGAGTCGCATTATCATTATCGGAACTGTTTTCCATAAGAAATCAATTGTTCTTACATTAAATAAGCCCTCTTCGTCAGCATAATTTTGTGCACTTGAATACATATAATCTTCTGCTTGTTTAACAATTCCGAAGCGAACAGGGTTTATAGCCTGTTTACATTTTTTTTTACAAACATATAAAATATTAATTTTAAATATGTTGTAAATTTTTATAACTTAAATAATAACAAAAAGATATGAATACCTTATATATTCAGCACAATATAATAGAATGACGGCGGCAAAGCCGACCGCCGACCGTACCATGTTTTTTATTACAGCCTAAGGCGAACCGGGGAAAAAGGAAAACTAAGAATAAAGTTTTTGATTCAGAAGAAGGTTGCATGAACTCAATAGAAAAACACTTGGCTGAAATAAGTAAAGAAGACATATTTAGAATATGCCAAATATAATGTTGCGTTATATATATTAACATTTTTGACGGAAGAAAAACATGCAATCAACGATTTATTAAGTATTAAT
>DYOJ01000721.1 GCA_020720705.1 Acetofilamentum sp. | reverse complement strand
GTTTACAATACTCCGTTAATATTTTTTGTAGGATATTGATTTATTGTAAATTAGATAAGAAAATTTCTCGAATAAGAGTATGATTGTAACTAATTGGAATTAAGCAATTTGAGTCTAATGTCTAACATCTAAATTCTAAAATCTAACGAAGTATTGTCTTTAGAAATTCTGTTGAAATTCAATTAAAACTATAAAAAACCAACTGTATGACTATTGAATGACCTCTGAATGACAATACATTCAATTGAAAAAAAGCTATAATCTACATGAAATCAAACACTTAAACATTTTATTACAAACACTACATAACCGTGTATGCAAACCAAACACCTCATAACATTCCTGTTGCTGGTTACATTATCGGCATGCTCGGCTCCCGAACACGACAACGTGTACCGGGCTTATGCCATCGAAAGCGGATTTATGGAGTGTTTTCCGTCTAAAACATTTAACACCGACCATAGTCAGGTCTCTTGTGAATTGTCGGGAGTAGCATATTACCATGATAGTTTATTTTTTGTCAGTGATAAACCAATTCCGGGAACAACCTCTCTGTTTGGCGGACCGTTTGAAGTGCCACTTAAACGGAAAGATTTTACCCACTACGGACAAAACCATGTTCTGAATGCTCGTAAAATGGAAGATATGGCAGTAAGCCCGATGCAGGATTACATGTTTATTACAACGGGTTTCGACCGTATTACCAGAGAGCCGTCAGATTGGGATTACTATAACATGCTTATTACTATAAACTTAAACGACCCACAAGAAGAAATTATAGCGTTCAGAACGCTTCGCGATAAAAGAGAGAGTTCTGCAAAACTGCGAAATTTGATTTCCAAAGCCCTTCGCACTCGACTCTTTCCGAACGGTCCGCCTTATTTTAAAGTGGGTGGTTTAGCTGTTACCGATTCAAAATTTTTGATAGGCGTAGGAGAGTCCGGAAAAAGCTATAAACCCGGCGAGCATGAAAAAACAATCCTAATTTTGGGAGCAGACTACAGTATTACCGACGGTGAACTAAAATTCACCTCTGAATTTAAAGTACTTTATAGGTTTAATCACGAACGAATCGGGCTTGTAAAAGAAGACATCGGTTTATCAGGATTGGAATACGATGTGTTGAATGACAGAATTTTAATCCTAACATCGTTTGAGCACGGAAATACTGACGACCAAGTGGGCGGATATCTTTGGATATTGAGTAACAGCGATTTTTTTTACGGATACGAACCAAAATTAGTTCGCGACTTAGACGGAGCACCTCTGCAATTTGCGCACAAACCGGAAGGAATTACCGTTCTCGACCCGAAAAAAGTATTGATAATACACGATGACGACCGCTTAACCGGACGCAACAATATTTTAAATTCGGGAACCGAGTTTAGGCGTGAGCTTAATCAGGCTGCGTTCCAAATACTGTATTTTCCTGACCTTTAGGCGATTGTTGTTTTTCAAGAAATAATGATTGAGGATTAACAAAATAATGAAATAAAAAGATTAAATTTGCATATCTTTATTTCAGCGAAGATAA
>DYOJ01000720.1 GCA_020720705.1 Acetofilamentum sp. | reverse complement strand
GTCATTCGGTTGTCATACAATAGTCATTCGGCTGTCATTCGGCTGTCATTCGGCTGTCATTCGGTTGTCATTCGGTTTTTTTTTTATTGTTTATTAATTTTCAAATATCTGATTACAAGGTGTTTTATAAGTATCTGAATATCAATATAATACGTTGATAAAAACAGCGTTGCAGGTTTTATCAACGTATTATATTTGAATACTATTAAGGAGCTATACAGTTTAAGGTTTATTGTTTAGAGATGATATGTATTTAGGTGAATTACAATCAAATCCATAACACATTCTAAACCCTTAACTTTATACCGAAAACAGCAAAACGTTTTCCTAAAAAAACGTAAGAGGTTGTTATTCTCGACTAATGATTGCCGCCTTCGGGGTTTGGATTTGTTGAATCTGTTTTTACCGGCAATTTAACTTCTCCCACAACCGAAAGGACCTTTGTCGGGCTGCCGGGAATATTGGTCGTTATGGTTATGGTTTTGTGTTGCTTACCTGATTTTCCGGATGAATTAAAGGTTGTTTTTATGGAACTTTCCTGTCCGGGCTTAATAACATTATCTTGCGGTGCAATAGCCGTACATCCGCAACTTGCTTTTGTTTTACGAATAATCAAATCGGTTTTGCCTGTATTTTTGAATTTGAAAACATGTTCAACTGACTCGCCTTGGTTCATTGTTTCGAAGTCAAATTGGTCTCCGTTTAACATTGTCATAACAGGCGGATTTGCAATTTGTTCTTCCGTAAATGCTTCCGTAATTGTTGAACTCACGGTTAGCATGTGTTTGGAGTCCGAACTTCCGTTGATGTTTACATAAATTCGGTCATACACATATCCCCAGTCGCTTTTTTTAGAGGCGTCATAATCAATAATAATCATGCCGGTTTGTTGCGGTTTGAGAATTTCGGGTTCGCAACGAATCATTATGTTTGCCGGGGTACTTCTGCGCTCATTGAATCCAATTTTTAGGTCTGTCTGGCTGTCATTCACAACTTCTATAGTATTGGTTGCTTTGGCGTTACTTGAAATATCGCCAAAATGTACGTTTGTAGATTTCAAGCGAAATCCGTTCATTTCGTAACGATAATCGTCAGCCAAAGTTTTGGGTTTTGAAACAACTTCGCCTGTAACATAGAGTGTTATCGGGCTGTTTACAGCATTAGATGTAACACGAATTGATTTGTTAAAAGTTCCCGGACGTCCGGCAGGATTGTATTGTGCTTTAATTACGCCTTTTTGTCCGGCAAGAACAGGTTTTTTACTCCATTCCGGAGTTGTACATCCACACGAAGCATTAACATCTTGAATAACAATAGGTTCTGAGCCGGTGTTTGTAAATTCAAATGCAAAAGTAACCGGTCCGTCGGCTTCGTTAATTTGTCCGAACGAATGGGATGTTTCGCCAAAAGACATGGTAGGGTCAGCGTTTTGCGCTTGAACAGCAACTGCCGTAAAAACCCCAAGAATTAATCCGATAATTTTTTTATTGAATATCATACTGTTAAAATTAGATATTAGTAATTAGATATTATTTTGCTTA
>DYOJ01000097.1 GCA_020720705.1 Acetofilamentum sp. | reverse complement strand
ATTTCATATTTACACAGTCATTCGTCTGATTATCAAATGTTTATTGGAATATATCTATTCAAAAGACCTCTGATGTGCAGTCCTGAATGCACGCTACCGTAGAGACACACGGCCGTGTGTCTCTACAATCGACATAATACCAACTATATACAAAAAGTTGCAAAGCACTTTTGAAGTGCTATGCAACTGTGCCGAGCTTTTGAGTTCAAAAAAATAAACCGCTTAACGGTTTTTTATTGAAAATAGGACGTATTGTTTTTCAGGTACTTATCATACCCTATAGTGTCATGTCAAGTCTCTTCTGACGTTTCCATGTCCCGGCGGACGATGGAAAGTCTCTGCTGACCTACATTCGTCCGTAGGACAATGTAGCGTTATTTCAAAATTGACATGATGATAGTCCGTGAATAATTTTTATAAGATATTGATTAACTATAAACCTGAGCTCGAGATAAGATTATATTATAATTGGTTTATTTTCAGGATTTAAGAATCATTTTGGTTGTATGTTTATTCGTTTAAAGTTGAACTAAACAGTCCGGTTTACAGACTGTTTATAAACAATTAAACAAATCACCGAATAACCAAGAATTTGCATATTTGTAATATTCTCTATGCCAAACAATTACCTTGTATTTTATATCGAACTCACGTTATAAATTAGATTAAAAAACTCTTCAGATGGTAAGATTGATTGTAACTATCCCGAATTGAGCAATTTGAGTCTAATGTCTAACGTCTCAATTCTAAAATCTAACGAAGTATTGATTTATAGACTTACAAAATATATCAGGAGCGGACGCTTTGTTGCACTTCTGCAAATTTATAAGGAATCAAAAAAGGTATTTTTTTTTGTTTTGATTTTTTTTATATATTTGTGAATCGAATGTTAAATAATTAGTTCACAATATTTTAGATATGAAAAGGTATTATTATTTTCTTTTAGTAATGTCGGCTTGTCTTTTTGCCGATTTGCAAACGTTTGCACAAGTCAATACGTCTTACGGTATCAATATGCCGGGCAATTGGGACAATCCGATTTGGACTAATCCGCCAAACATCGCCGCACTGAAAAGTGCTGTTCAAGGCGGCGAAATTGTTAAAATTGATTTGGGTCAAGATATTTATCAAGCAATTTTCCAAGCCGGTACCGGCGGCGATGTTGCAGCAGGCAGCTTCCAGTTTAAGTTTTCTAACGGTTCAACGGGTGCACCATGGACAAACAACTGGGGCAGCGGTTCGTTTGCTGTCAATACAATAACCAATGTATCTTACAATCTCGACCCCAACAACAGCGTAACTTTGACAAACGGAAAATGGTATGTTGTAAATTTTGAGGACAAAGGTTATGTGAATACACGAGCAATTTTCATGGAACTATCGGAACAACCGGCATCTATTGCATCTGTGCAACAAGTGCCTGTTTTGCCGGCAGCGAATGAATCTGTAACCGTATCGGTAACTTTAAGCGACACAAAATGTGCCGAAGAACTTGTTTATCTGCGATATACGACAAACAATTGGGTGTCCTCAAATTTGGTTTTGTGTAACTTTTCCGGCACAACAGGCACGGCAACAATTCCGGGAGTTGCAACCGATACTGAAGTGGATTATTATGTTTTTTCAACCACAATCAGCAATCCGTCAAGTGATTATGACATTCGGAGTATTCGTGTAAATAACAATTCGGGCTTAAATTTTTCTTACACGGCAGGCGAAACATCGTCATGTACGGCATCCGATTACAGTGTTATGACCACTCAACCGGCGTTCCCGCAAGCAGATACCGGAGCAAAAATCGTGTTTAACGCATCGCTCGGAAATGCAGGCTTGTCCGGATATGTAGGCGATGTGTATGTGCATATCGGTGTGATAACCAATTTAAGTGCGAATGATACGGATTGGAAATATGTGAAAACCGATTGGGGCGAAAATACACCCGAAACAAAAATGACAAGCCTCGGCGGTGATTTATACGAACTTAACATTGCAAATATCAGAACATATTTCGGTGTGCCTGCCGCCCAACAAATCTTAAAAATAGCGATATTAGCCCGAAGCGGCGAACCTGTGGATGTTGTTGAAGACCCTAACAATTTTTATTTAGGGAAAAATGAAGACGGTTCAGATATCTATCTAAATGTTTATCAGAATGTTTTGGCTGCAAAATTTATTGCCCCGGCTGTAAATCAAGTGTTGTTCAATTCGGGCGATGTTGTTTCGGTTTGTGCGGAAGCACTTTTGTCCGACAATATTTCACTCTATATTGACGAAACTTTGTTGATGACACTAAGCGGAACCGTTCTATCATATCCGCTTGCAACAGCTTCATATTCAGCAGGTTCGCACACCTTGCGTGTTGTTGCCGAAAACGGCGGAACGACTGTAGAGTCGGAGCATGATATTTTTATTCGCGGAGCAGTTCAGTCCCTACCCCTACCCTCCGGCATTGACAAACCGGGAATCCACTATATTTCAACTACAGAAGTTACGCTTGTGTTGCACGACCCTTCGGCAGACAAAAATTATGCTTTTGTTATCGGCGATTTTAACAATTGGATACCGGACGAACAAAGTTACATGAAACGCACACCGGACGGGCAATATTTTTGGACAACCATTTCCGGACTTACTCCCGGAACTGAATATGCGTATCAATATTTGATTGACGGAAATTTGAAAATTGCCGACCCATACACCGAAAAAGTGCTCGACCCATGGAACGACAAATGGATTCCGGCATATAATTATCCGAACTTAAAAGCCTATCCCACCGGAAAAACGACCGGAATTGTGAGTGTGTTGCAAACAAACCAAACGTCGTTCAATTGGCAATATTCCGAGGGGTTTATCCCGCAGGCACAAGGTTCAACCCACAAAAATGTAATGATTTACGAATTGCATATTCGCGATTTTGTAAGCTCACAAGCCATTAAAGATGTTACGGCAAAATTAGACTATTTACAAAAATTAGGAATAAATGTGATTGAGCTGATGCCGATAAACGAGTTCGAAGGCAATGATAGTTGGGGTTACAATCCTTCGTTTTATTTCGCTCCGGACAAAGCCTACGGAACGGAGACGGATTACAAAAATTTTGTGGACCAATGCCACAAACGCGGGATTGCCGTAGTGATTGACATGGTTTTTAATCACTCGTTCCGCATGTCGCCTTTTGTGCTCATGTATTACGATGAGGCAAACGACAAACCCACCGCCGACAACCCTTGGTATAACGAATATTCACCCAACCCCGACTATTCGTGGGGTTATGATTTCAATCACACAAGTACGCATACGCGAAACCTCGTGAAACGCACCTGCGAATACTGGCTCACTGAGTATAAAGTGGACGGTTTTCGATTCGATTTCACAAAAGGTTTTACCAATACACCCGGCAACGGTTGGAACTATGACTATCCGAGAATTGAAATTTTGCAAGATTATTATAATCATATTCAGTGGGTTTACAATAGGGATGTAAGCCGCTTTGCTTATGTGATTTTGGAACATTTGACAGATAATTCAGAAGAAATAGAACTCTCAAATCGAGGCATGTTGCTTTGGACAGGGCAAGCGCTTAATGAGGATTACGGACAAGCAAATATGGGATTCAAAATCGGTTCTGATTTTTCAAACGCGTATTATGTTAATCGAGGTTGGGCAAATGCAAACCTTGTGCAATACATGGAAAGCCACGACGAAGAACGGATGATGTATAAAAACATGACCTTTGGCGACTATACACACGATGTTCCCACAGCCATTAAGCACGCCAAAGCCGTTGCGCCGTTTTTTATGCTTATTCCGGGTCCGAAAATGATATGGCAATTTCAAGAACTCGGCTACGATATTTCCATTGACAACCCTTGTCGTGTATGCCCAAAACCGATACATTGGGAATATTACAACAACGCAGACCGCTATTCGCTCTACGAAACATACAGCAGAACAGCAAAACTAATCGCGGAATCGGGTATTTTTGAAAACAGCAGTACAGATTTTAGTATGGATATTGACGAAGGCGGGCATGATAAACACATCTGGTTGAGCAACAACGGCGTAAAAATGGTTTTAGCCTCCAACATCTCCGGCGATTTGAGTTTCAACATCACTCCGTATTTCCACCACACCGGAACATGGTACGACTTTTTCACAGGCGAAACACTCAATGTTACGAGCACCGACCAACAAGTATGGTTTGAACCCGGCGATATGCACCTATGGATAAATCAAGATTTCAGCTATGTGGCAACGGAAAATCCGACATTAAAACCCGAAGTAGAACTGTTCCCAAACCCTGCGCATCAGTTTTTGAACATCAAATCGCAAACCGATTATTTGATAGAAGTAACGGATATTTCCGGCAAAGTGGTCATGACACAATCCATCGGCTCCGGACAATCGCAAATTGAGATTTCTCAACTACAATCCGGAATGTATATTGTCAATTTTATCGGAAAAACAACCCGATTCAGCAAACAAATTATGAAAATGTAACACCCACACCTACATTGTATTTCTAAGAAAACGTGTAATACTAAACCGCTATCAAATATATTATTGCACCTTTGAGGTGTTTTCACCTCAAAGGTGCAATAATATCAGGTGAAAACACCTGATATGTGCAGAGAAAAACAACCCGATTCAGCAAACAAATTATGAAAATGTAACAACCACACCTACATTGCAAAAAAGAGCCGAAGATTTCCTTCGGCTCTTTTTTTAGCAACGGTTTAAATACCGTTTGACAACAATACTTTCATGGGAATATATTGAGATTTACACTAATAAAATGATAATCTGTTACTTGTGTCTATTTATACCCTCTACTTTATACCGTAAACAGTTTCTAACCCGTAAACAGTATAGTGAAAATTTCACATTCAGAATATTGACTGCCAAACAGATTGCGACTAATTATTTGTAAAAAAATATGCGAGATAAATTTGATGCGCACGGTGCGACATCTGAAAATCTTCGGGGAACATCAGATTTGCATTGGCTAAACCCAATACATAATCGTATCCTAAGCGGAAGTTTGCCAAGCCAAGTTCGCCTCTAAATTGCAAGCCCCAATCCATGTCGCGCATATCTTGGTCTTCGGTTTTTCCGTATTTCACTGCCGGGTCGAAATCCGGGTCGTCTTCCGAGCCGGTGTACCATTTTTTACCGCCGAACCCGCCGCCGAAATATCCGCCTGCTCCGATATTGAAACTGAATTGCTCGTCACTGTCAAAAAAGAATTTGTATTTTAATTCTAAAGGAATATGAAAATAATGTAAGTCCATACCTTCCTCAAAATCAGAATCTTCATCTTTGTAACTATAGCCTTTTTTCATTGCAAATAAGCCGAGTTGTAAATAGAGTTGTTTTTCAATTAAACCGTTTTCAAAGGAGAATCCTCCGTTGTAGGCGTACACAGGGGTGAACCCGTCGTTGATAGTTTTATTGATTTCGGCATCGTCGGATTTCCAAAAAACAAACGATGTGCCGCCGCCTGCAGTAATTCCGATGTTTTGTGCATACGTGCCAAATGTCAGTGCGAAACTGAAAACGATAATAAATGCTAATTTTCTCATTTGATAATTATTTTATGAATACTTGAGACAAAAATATAACTTTCGGCAATAAAAAAACACGGACAATTAAAAAAATTATCCGTGTTTTAAAAATTATTTGGAAATGACTACAAATTTGCCTTGAAAGTCGGCACGGGCATATTCGATGTTCGATATTTTTTGCGGAATTTATCATCGGCAGTGGTAGGCTCTATTCGTTTTATCACCGTTTTATAATGATTGGCGGCACTGGGGGTTTGGAGCAACTCAACGTAAAAATTGTAGTAGTTTATTTGGTCCGGTTTTAGTTGTTCGGTTTCGATTCCTATGTATTCATTGCTGTAAAAAAGATTAGAAACTTCGGTTGTTTTGGACGCATCAACGTAATAAATGATAGGGTTAAGTTCCGAAAATATTATACTTCCGTTAATATCCGTTATTCCGCTCACTATCGGATTCGAGTAGCCAACCCAATCCTCTCTTGTTGAATATAATGTAACATTAGCACTGCTCACCGGGTCGTTCGTCAGATAATACATAACGAGGATATCGAGGTCTGTACTTGCCTCAATAACAACTTGTTGTACAGCTTGCGAATTTCCGGATTCGCCGTAGGCAGTGAGTGTAACCGAATAGGTACCGGGCGTTTCGTAGGCGTATTGCGTATGTCGTTCGTTGGAAATGCTGCCATCTCCGAACGACCATTTGTATGAATACGCATACTGTGAGCAATTTGTAAAATTGACAATCTCGCCGACTTTGAACGTTTTTGTAGGAAATGCAAAGCAAGCATCTACAGGGTCAACATAAGGTTCTTCTTTTTTGCATGAATTCGTAATCATTGCTACAATCAAGAAGCTAAATACGAACAGAATTATTTTTGATTTCATGGTTTATAAAATTTGTACATTTTGTTTGAGTACAAATCATACTGCATGAATAGTGCCGGAATATCGTTTTTGGGCGAAAATCTTTAATTGATTTTCAGACAGTTATAGAATCTAAAACAAATTTCTATTTGTTTTTTACGATTTTTAAAGTATTGATAGAATCAACCAATTCTTGAATTTGCGTTTGTTGAATATTTACCGTATTTTTTAACATTGACATTTCCGACAATGTTTTTGCAAGTTCGACTTTAAGCTGTTCTTTTTCTTGTTGCAAAATCTCTTCTTTGTTTCGGTTTGTTTTTAAGACTTCCGACAAATCGTTTGATGCAGCTTCAATATCAGCCTCGAGTGTGATTTTTTGCTCGGTCCAATAGCGCAGTTGTTCACGATAAAAGTTTCGGTTATTCTCCAATTCTTTGATATCTAACTGTATTTTAGCAAGTTGGTTATCAATTTCTCGTAATTTATCTTGGTTTGTTTTAGAGGCTCGCTCTTTTTTTTCCATCAATTCGACACTGCTGATTTGCAGAGATGCCAAACGTGCCGAATCACCCGAAAAACGCGCGGATAAGTCTTTAATTTTCACGTTTACATCTTTTAATTTGTTGGTCAAATTCTTGATACCCACATCGTTAGACGCATCATTAAGTTTTGAGATAGCACGACTTGTTTCTTCAAAGCTAAGCTCAAAAACGGGTTGGTTTTCATTGACCATTTGTGCAATTATCCCGATTTTTTCGATAGATTCCGGTTTGGAAAAATCAGCTTCATTGGTATAATTTAGTACGGTTTGAATAACTTTCTCCTGCAACTTTTTATTTTCGATACTGTCATTCACCCACTGCACGGCAACCGGACCGAGTAACGCTGTTACGAAAACAGTGATTATGGGCGGTTTCAGAAATTTATCTGACAAAAATGCGGCTATCTTGCCAAACATTGATTTCGGTTTCAAATCTGCACCCGACATTTCAGCCATTGCATGAACATTTTCGGTAGTTTCCGGTGTTTTTCCTGTATCAGACATATTCTTGAATTTGTATTTATTTTAAAATTTCCTGTATCAATACTCCGTAGATTTTAGAACTTAGACATTAGACATTAGACATTAGATATTAGATTTAAACTTCTTAATTCCAATTAGTTACAACAA
Organism: Acetofilamentum sp.; assembly: GCA_020720705.1. Classification (GTDB taxonomy): domain Bacteria; phylum Bacteroidota; class Bacteroidia; order Bacteroidales; family JAADGE01; genus DYOJ01. The sequence continues at coordinate 780 of DYOJ01000097.1, read as the reverse complement.
TTATATAATCAAAAAAAATTTGCAGTCTAATTTTCAATAAAACAATATCTTACATTTAATACTATCGGACTATTGTTTTTTTATTTATTCAGAAAAAATCTTAAACCGCCTCCGGCAACGTAATGGTCTGTTTCCGAGAGTGGTATATCGGTTTCGAGAACAATGGTGATGAATTGGCTCGGCAATATTTCTAAACCCAGCGGTATGCGATACGATGTATAAGATGTTCGGCTTGCGATACCTGAATTAAAAGTTGTAGAAAAATTCAAATCAAAATCAAGCCCCGAAAAAGCATAAAAACGACGCCCTTTTCGATAGGCAATTTTCAATCCTGCATCAAATCCGGCGTGTCCTTTCCACGAATGTACACCTGCGTTGCCGTTGAGGTCGAATCCTTTTTTCAACCTTGTTCCGGTGGAAATGAAATTGTGCTCAAATCCTATACCGAAATAAGGGTTGTTCTTTGTGTAATCTTTGGGCGGTAACTTATCAACATTGTCCACAAGCAACCCGGCTGTGAGCCGAAAATCTGTTTTTCCGGTAATGCCATATCCTCCTATGGCATTGAAACCAAAATATTTATGTCCGTAAGGATTGTCTCCTTTATGAATCATAATAAACGGATTTCCGCCTATTTCAAAAAAGCCGCGCTCAATTGTGCGCGTTGAACCGAATTGTTGAAACTGAGCATACACACCGTTGAACATGAAGCAGGAAATCAAAAACAAAACTATTTTATTCATGTTTTTATTATTATTTGATATTCAGCAAGTAGTGAGT
>DYOJ01000096.1 GCA_020720705.1 Acetofilamentum sp. | reverse complement strand
TTTTCTTACAACCACTAAGTATCGTCAAAATATAATGTCTGTGTGTATCAGACCCAAAATTATACCGTTTCGGACAGTTTCTTTTGTAAATCTTTTCGCCATTCTGCATATCCGACAAAAGCCATAATCTCAAATACTACAAACAAAAAAGAGTAAAAATATAAATCCAAATACCAAAACAAAACGACAGAATAACTGTTTACAAATATCCAAAGTATCCAATGCTCGATTTTTTTTCGGGCAAGCATCCATGTTGCCACGATACTTAATGCCGCAAGTGCCGAGTCTGAATAGGGAATTTCCGATTTTGTTTGCAGCAATACGAACAAATACCCAAAAAAAATTACCCCGAAAATGCCGGACATTTTTAATGCGTAAGGGCGACTTGTTCTGCTGACAATCAATTGGTTTTCACTCGTTTTTTGTGTTCGCCATGTAAACCAACCGTACACACTAACCGCAAGGTAATAAACTTGCAATGAAGCACTTGCAAAGATATCCGAATCAAAGAATACATAAAAATTCAAAGCAGACGATGTAAAACCGAAAATCCACATTGATACTTTTTGTTTTACCGACAAAATTATATAGACCAAACTCAATACTGTGGCAATAAACTCAAGATGATTTTTAAAAACATACTCGGCGGCTTGCGATAAAAACTCCTGCATCAGATTTCATTTAAAAGTCCACTCCAAAAAGTATTTTTGACAAAATGAAACAAAATATAAAATTTTATAAATATTACAATTACAATAAGTTACAATAATTAAAAATCGTAATAATTCGTGAATTAGTGGTCAATTTCGGCTTTTCGGAGTGGACTCATTTATAAGTTTCAAAATTAGTCAGAAATTAATCAAAACCGAAAAACTTTTGTATTTGGTTTTTAATATTATCGTAAGTTTGCAAAAATAAAATCAGAAATATGGAAAATTTTACGGTTTACAATCCTACAAAACTACACTTCGGACGTGGGGTTACTGACGAAATTGGTCAAACAGCGAAACAATACGGACAAAAAGTATTGCTGATTTCCGGCAAGGGTTCGGTTGTTAAATACGGATATTACAACAAGATACATCAACAATTGACAGCTGCAGGGCTTGAGGTTTTTGAATTTTCGGGTGTTGAACCCAATCCCTCACACCAAACGGCTGACCGGGCAGTATCTGTCGGTCTAGAACACAAAATTGATGTAATTGTTGCTTTGGGCGGAGGCAGTGTCATTGATACTGCAAAGGTTGTTTCGGCTGCAATACCTATCGGCGTAAAAACTTGGGATGTTATGAAACAAAATGTCCAAATTAAAAGTGCGTTACCTTTGATTGCTGTTTTAACTTTAGCAGCCACCGGAACAGAAATGAATGCCTTTGCGGTTTTGCAAAATCAAGCAACGGGCGAAAAAATCGGGTGGAGAAGCCCCTTCACATTTCCTGCACACTCGTTTCTCGACCCCGAATTTACATTCACCGTTCCCAAAACCTATACCGCTTATGGCATTGCCGACTTGATTGCTCACGCCCTCGAAAATTATTTCGGCTTTGGCGAATCTCCTTTGACTGACCGTATTACGGCTGATATTTTAATCGAAGCGATGCACTATGCTCCGTTAGTACTTTCGGAACCCGAAAATTATGATTATCGTGCAAACATTATGTGGCTTTCGACCGTAGCTCTCAACGGCACCACATTGCACGGCAGACGCTACGGAGACTGGGCTGTTCACGGAATCGGTCATACACTTTCGTTGTTGTACGACACGCCGCACGGGGCAAGCCTGTCAATTGCCTACCCTGCATGGCTTCGTTTGCATGTTAATCGTGCAAAAAATCGTATCGAACGTCTGTCCGAGTTGGTATTCGGGATTTCATCGGCAGAACATTTTATCAATGCACTTAGTTCGTTTTTTGAATCAATCCAATGCCCGGTACATCTCAACCAAATCGGTATCGGAACAGATAAAAAAGATGAAATACTGCAACTTATGAACAAAAATAAAGTTTCCGGAATGGTACATAAGTTGTCAGATTCTGACAGAAACGAAGTCTTAAATTTAATGTTTAGGTATGCCGTTTGAAAAAAAAAGCATGTTTTGAAACAGAATTATCATTTTTTTATAAAATAATTCTTATGTTTGCATAAGATATTTTTACATCTTTTCAATAATCTTCAAAAATATGAAAGCATTGGTTTGCATCGGACACGTGCCGGATACAACTTCAAAAATAAAATTTGTAAACAATAATACTGAATTTGACACCTCGGACATTCAGTATATTGTCGGACCTTATGAGGAATTAGGTCTCACACGGTTGCTCGATTTAAAAACTGCCGGACTTGATTTGCACATCACGGTTGCGAATGTGGGCGTGCAAGAAACCGAAGCCACTTTGCGCAAAGCTCTCGCAATGGGAGCCGATGATGCCGTACGCGTAAATGCAGCTCCGAAAGATGCGCTTTTTGTTTCAAAACAAATTGCAAATATCTTCAAACAAGCCGATTATGATTTTGTATTAACCGGAAAAGAATCCATAGACTATAACAGCGGCGAAGTGGACGGAATGATCGCGGAATTTCTCGGTATCACCTCAGTATCAGGCGTTTCAAAGTTTGATATTGCCGGAAATACCGCACAAATGGAACGCGAAATTGATGGCGGAAAAGAAATTATCAGCTCCGGATTTCCCTTTGTTGTAAGTGCCGGAAAAGGCTTCGCCATAGAGCCGCGTATTCCGAACATGAGGGGCATTATGAGTGCACGCACAAAAAAAATTACGATTGTTGAGCCTGAAAACATTGAGGATGCCACTTCAACCGTAAAGTTTCACACGCCTCCTCCGCGCCCGGCATGTAAAAAAATTGCACCCGATAATGTAGAAGAATTGGTGCGTTTGTTGCACGAAGAAGCAAAAGTTATCTAATTTTAAAATACGAAAATTATGTCAGTTTTAATATACACCGAAAATTTTGACGGAAAATTTAAGAAAGCAAGTTTTGAATTAGCCTCTTATGGCTCGGCGATAGCCAAAATGTTGGGTGCTGAATTATTTGCGGTAACAGTTGGTGAAACCTCGCCTGCGGAACTTGAAAAACTTGGCACTTATGGTGTCCAAAAAGTGAATGTTATAAAAAATTCGAAACTTTCAGCATTTACGGCGCAGGCATATTCTGCGGCTATTGGATTTGCTGCCAAACAGTTAAATGCCACAGTTGTAATTTTCGGCAACAATCCGAACGGAAAGGCAATTGCACCGCGTTTAGCCGTTCGCTTAGATGCTTCGCTCGTTGCCGGCGCAACAGAATTACCGACATCGGTATCGCCGTTTACCGTTAAAAAACGTGTTTACTCAGGAAAAGCCTTTGCTGATACTGTTTTATCAAAACCGATAAAAATTATTACTTTAAACCAAAACTCATACAAACTGCTTGAAAACCCGACCACAGTTGTAGCAGAACAGCTTGATTATGAGCCAAATGACGCGATATTGAAAGCTCAGCCGACTGAGGTTGTGAAAAATGCAGGAAAACTCTCAGTAAGCGATGCCGATGTGATTGTTTCGGCAGGTCGCGGATTAAAAGCTTCTGAAAATTGGGGCATGATAGAAGAAATGGCAAGCATACTCGGAGCAGCAACGGCTTGCTCCCGTCCGGTTTCCGACTTGGGTTGGCGACCGCACCACGAGCATGTAGGGCAAACCGGTAAGGTTGTAGCGCCGGATTTATACATTGCTGTCGGAATATCCGGTGCAGTTCAACATTTAGCCGGCGTTAACAGTTCAAAAGTCATGGTTGCTATCAATACCGATGCTGATGCACCGTTTTTTGAAGCCGCAACCTACGGTATCGTGGGCGATGCTTTTGAGGTTGTTCCGAAATTAAATGCCGCACTTAAAGCCTTCAAACACAATCAATAAGAATTCTTTGTTCATAACATAGTTTTATATTTAAGGGTTGAAGCCCGCCGGAGCAATCAGGCGGGTTTCTTTGTTATATCGGTCTTTGTAAATAAGGTACCAGTTCTGTAACGCAATGCTAATTTTACGATACTATAGTGAGTGTTTTTTTTTCAAACATTGCATTTCTCGGGTACTAAAAAATTAAAGAACATTATTGTTAAATATATTTTTTTATTATTTCATTTTTCTTGTTGTTCGCTTGGTTTATTGTTTTTTCTGCTTTTGAAATTTCAATTTCTAATTGTTCAATTTCAACAGCTAATTTTTCTTGTTCTTTAATATCTTTCGGAAATGGTATTTTTTTACTTAATATTGCAGGTTGGGCAATATTCGGTTGACTTGCTTTATTTGCAAATTGATTTAGATTTAATGCTTTAACAACATAAAATAGATATTTTTTAGAAAGGGGCAATAAATATTTTGTTACATACATTGCATTATCAGTTATCCATGATTTTTGCATAGTAAAATGAACAGAACCGCAATATTCGCCTACTCTCCCAATGACTATTGTTTCTTCTTCCGTAAGATAATCATTGAATTTACCTGTAATTCCATTTCCACCATAAACAAAAAAATCACCATTTTCTATTAAATAATTTTTTGTAAGACTTTTTCCGTTTTGTAGTTCAATAATCGAAGATAATTCTTTTTGTTCATATTTTTGAAACCATGAATTAATCTCATTTACAATAATTTGCTTCGTGTTAATAGTTTGACTTTTTGCAGCATTAACACTATTGTCAATTATTTTACATTCTTCAACAATTTTCTTTTGAATTTCAAATTTAGGATTAGGAACTTTAATGTTTTTCAAGTTTGTAGAATTTAAGCCTCCTTGTGCCGCTCCTGTTATATTGGATTTCAACAGATTTTGTCCGATGTCTGAAAATAAAAAATAGAAAAGGTACTTTTGCGTAGTTAAATCATTGCAACGAATAATATAAACATGTTCGTTAATCATTGCTTTTTGGTTGTTTAGTTCATCGCGAAGCATTGCAACCTTGCCCGTTAATGCACCGTCTTTGCAAATTAAAATGTCATTTTCTTTAAGTTTTCCCTTTTCCCTATTTTCATAAAATTCTACCGGAACATATTTTGGTGTTGATAAATCAACAATTCCAAGTGTTGCGTGTATATGCTCACCGCCTAAACTCCAAGCACCGGATGTATAATTACCAACACCGCCTTCGGGACGTTTACCACTTTCAATTGTATCTACAAAATCTTGTATTTTAATTAACTCCCATTTTGACTTTATTTCAAAAGTTTTTTTCGGATTGAGAGAAATCACTTTATCAAAATTCTTGCGCTTAAAGTCAAGCATATCAACCAAACGAGCATGACTAACATATTTTTGCAAATTTTCAGGTATTTCAAAATCGTTACCTAAGAAATTTTGTTGTATGTAGTAATTGATTTTTTCGGTGTTTTGTGAATTTTGATTATCGTATAACGGTGTTTTTATTTGCGATAATGCTTCAATATTGTTAACTATATTATCGTCATCGCTTTCTTCATCATCGTCTTCGTTTTCAATTTTTGTTGTTTTTAGATTAACTCCTATATATTTTATTCCTTCGCCACCTTTTCTTGTACTCCATTCGTAACCTAAAAAATTCTTTTTCTCTTTATTATCATCAGGACTTTTTATAACCAAGACTTTTTGTTTGTTGGTATAAGCAAGAATAAAATACAATACTTTGTCCTTTTCAATATTCCGAATAAACTCAAAATGTCGTTTTGCTAATTCTGTTTCAAATTCTTCTTCAAGTTCGTTTTTTCTGATAGCAACTAATTCGTTTATTCTTATTTTCAACTCTTCTTCGGATGATTTGTTTTTTTCAATTTTTAATTCTTTGTTTAATTCTGACGAAACATTTTTATCAACATTTGCAAGTTGTTTTTGATAACTTTCTTTTAAATTTTTGGTGTCTTTACTGTTGGTAAAATCTGCTGTATATTCTTTGAATATATCATTATTTAAAAGGTTTTCGCTCGGATTACTTTCTAATAATGTTTTATAATCTTCAAAATCAATTTCGATATGTTCGCAATACTTTTTTAAGAAATGCAAATCTTCATAAATAGCATCTCTCGTATTATCATTTTTGAACCATACATCAACTCTTAATTTATAATGTTCTGCGGGTTCCGGATTTTCTTCACGTTTGCGAAGAAATAAAATTGCTGTTGTTGTTCCTGTTTTTCCGAAAGTTCCTGAACCGAATTCTGCAATTGCAACAAATTCAAAATACTTGAATAGTATTTCACGAGTTGCTACATAAGTATTTCTCTTCTCGGAAGTAGATTTTTTGCTTCCTTTAGATAAAATTGAAGTTGGCAAAATAATTCCTACGACTGCGTTCGGTTTCAAAAGTTGCTTTGCCCTTTCAATAAAGAAAGTTTCAATTGTATTATTTTTATAAAAACTTTTAGTATCAACTGTTGAAGTTAAAACATATTTATCTCTATCATTTTCAATAGTTTCTAAAAATCCTTTCACACTATACGGCGGATTTGCTATCAGAACATTAAAATAATTTTCTTTTATCCGTTCGTTATAAGCCAACGCGTCAGCATACAAAATATTAATTTCGTCTTGTCCATACATAAAAGCCGAAACTTTTGCAACTTTCGACAAACGATATTCCTTTTCAATTCCGTAAATGCTTTTGTAGTATTCTTTTATGTCGGAATTTTTATATTTTTCAACGTGAGGTCTTATTTGTGCAGCAAATTCGGTTAAAAAATGTCCTGCACCGCAAGCGTAATCTATAACAGTTGGTGGGTATTCATTATCTTTGATTAAATTTTCGAGCGGTAATGATGAAATCATAAATTTGCAAATTGGCATGGGTGTAAAAAATTGTCCTTCGCTTTGTTTCACTCCTTTGTCGAGAAAACCTTCAAACATATCACCCAAAAACTGATTTTGCTGTTCACCGTTAATTTGGTAATTTTCCCACATTTTAATTATTTTCAGCAAAATATCGGCATTTTGAAAAAATAGTTTTTCGTTGTGAACATCAATAAATGAAAAGTCGTTGTTAGTAAAATATTTTTGTTTTTTGAATAAACTTAATACTGCATCTTGTGTAGCATCAGGGTCGTTTGTCCAAAACTTAAACGCTTCTTTTACCGTTTTAAATTCAATATAGGTTACTTCGTCTTCCAGAAATCTTCTCATTCCTTCGCTGTAAAGATGCTGTAAACGGTCTAATAAATCAAAATAATTGTCGAAATATTCACCTTTCCAATTAAATTTCAAATCGGTTTTATTTTCGGTTTCATCAACAATTTTGCAGAGAAATAAATTAACAAGTTTATCAAATGCGTTTTCCCTACCTGAAACATTATGCTGTCGTAAAATTTTTGCAAATTCGTTGTATTTATTTTGAATATCTTGTTTACCAATATATTGAAGAGAATTTAAAGTAATTTTCATTGAACCAATATTGTAGGCTTGAAAATCATCACCAAAAATTCCTTGTTGTTTATAATCAAATTTATATGTTTCTTTCCATGCTGTATAAAGTTCCTTTGCATTTGTTGCATCTTTATAAAACATTGGTTTAATGGGTTTTTTATCAAATTTTTCTACGAGGTTTTGAATATCGGTAGTTGTAATTATATAATTTTGGAAAACACAATTATTATTTTCAAAATCAGAAGTATAAAGGCAAATAAATTTTGTGTTTCTTTCTTCCTTCAAATAACTGAATAATTGTCCTCCGTCTTGTTTCATGGTTTCCCATTCTTTTTCAAATTCACTTTTTCCTGAATTATCACTTGGCGTTTTACATTCAATTATTAGCAAAGGTTTATTAGTAAAGTCTTTAACCAAAATATCGGCACGACCGCTTTTTTGTTCGTGTCCCATTTTCCATTTGGGTTCTAATTCAATGTGTTGGGGTTTGTAACCTTGTTTTAACAACCTGTGAATACACTCAAAAACTACAAAATTTTCGTTCTGTGAAAAATTACAAGTTGTTGCTGTATTGATTATTAAACCTTTGTCTTCCGGATATATCAATTCTTGTTTATCAAAATCTACTTTTAAATAAATGTCATCAGAAAAATATTTACAGTATAAATTGGATATTAGTTTTCCTGCTTGTTCTTCTTTAACAAACGCTAAATGAAGAAGTAAATCCTTGAAATTATCCTTATTTATCATAAATTTTACTTTTAAAATCAGAAGAACTGTATTAATACCCAAAATGAAATTTTAGAATAGGCTAATCAAGTTGGGAAAAAAGAACAAATTTAATTTCTGTGTCTTTTTAATACAAAATTACGATTTTTTTTGGTTTTCAAATAGGATTACTGTTTAAAAAAGGAACTATTTTGAATTTGTGTGGTACTATTACTTATTTCATCTGTTTATAATTTTTATTTGGTTGATATTATGATGTTTAGCGTGGACGC
>DYOJ01000719.1 GCA_020720705.1 Acetofilamentum sp. | reverse complement strand
ACACGATAGCTCCGGCGTTTGCGCCGAGAATCTTTTCTACAAATGTTTTGCCCATGATTTTTATAGATATTAGACATCAGAAATGAAATTTCAAAATATCGTATAAAAATAGAACTTATTCCGACATCGGCAACTGAAAATGTTATAGAATAGAAACTGTTTGCGAATATTTTTTTGTAAAAACATGGTTTTTAGCATATCTTTGTTTCGTAACTATTGTTTGACAAAATGATACAAAATCTTCGTATTAGAAATTTCAAATCCATTAAAGATATAGCGTTTAACTGTAAGAAGTTGAACGTGATAATCGGTGAGCCGAACAGCGGAAAAAGTAACATAATAGAAGCACTTGCACTGAAAAGTCAGAATGCGTTTGGTCCGTATAAACTAAACCAGGATATGTTTAGATACAGATCCATCGGCGATTTATTTTTTGATTTTGATATAAATCAACCGATTGATGTTTTGACAGATAGAGATATTACTCAATTAAAGTATGCAGTCAGAGAAGACGGAGCGATTGAAAACAGATTTGATTTTACTTTAAACGAAGGCAAAGGTTCGGCTTATATTTACCACGATGGCACTATACAAAACAGAACAATTGGGGCAACAGAGGTAAAATATTACGAATTTAGGCGATTATTTAAGTTTGAAACTGGATATATGCCGCATTTGGCAGTGCCGTTCGGCGAAAATTTACCGTCGTTGTTGCTGGCAAATTCCGAATATAAAAAGTGGGTTTCCGAATTTTTTAAATCAAAAGGTTTGAATCTAACTTTGAAACCGACTGAAAATGAGATACTCGCAAGTAAAATCACAAACGACGAAATATACAGCTATTCGTATTTTACATTATCTGAAACCTTGCAACGCATTGTATTTTATACACTTGCAATGAAAACAAATCGAAATTCGGTTTTGTTGTTCGATGAACCGGAAACAAACACATTTCCGCCTTACACGAAGCAATTAGCCGAACGCATTGCGCTTGACGAAACAAATCAATTTTTTATCACAACCCACAATCCGTATTTATTGCTTAATTTGATTGAAAAATCAAGCTCGGACAATATTAACGTGATTATTTCTCAAATGATTGATTTTCAAACTAAAATTACGGTCTTGAATACCGAACAAATCGGCGAAATTTTAAATTTGAACAGTGATGTGTTTTTCAACTTTGAAAAAATTCTGAGCTTATGAAAAACATTCATGTAGAGTGTAAACCGGACGAGTTGTTGGTTTCAAAACTTGGTTTCGGGAAAAAACATATCACACATCATCAAGGTAAATCGAGGGTAATGAGCTACTTACGACAAAATGAGAATTTACTCGCCTTGGTAGATGAAGATCCCTTAAGTGTTGCCGTAACTTCTTACGAACGAAGTTTAAAATTTGATACTGAAGTTGAAGGAGTTAAGCGGTTTACGGATAATTCCGGCAATGTTGTTTGTGTTTTGAAAATAAAACTTGAAGATTGGATTATTGATGTTTGTAAGCGACATCGTGTTGATATAAAGCAATTTGGATTGCCGGAAAAAC
>DYOJ01000095.1 GCA_020720705.1 Acetofilamentum sp. | reverse complement strand
TTTCAAATTAACTCCGTGTTTCAAATAAACCAAACCGTAATTTCCGATCTTGTTGTAACAAAACGCTTTGTGTGCGACCTCAAAGCCTGCAAAGGCGCGTGTTGCGTGCACGGCGATTCAGGTGCGCCGCTCGAAGAGGCAGAAGCTAAGCTCATAGAGCAACATTTTGAGGCAATCCGCTCGTTTATGCGCCCCGAGGGCATTGCCGCTGTGGAACAAAATGGTTTCCATTATATTGACGATGAGCATGATTTAGTAACAATGTTGATTAACGAAGCCGAGTGTGCCTACACCGTTTTTGATGAAGACGGCATTACTTGGTGCGCCATAGAAAAGGCATTTATGGACGGTAAACTCCCGTTTCGCAAACCTGCATCGTGCTATTTGTATCCGATTCGGACAAAAAAAATTGGCGAATTTGAAGCTGTCAATTTTGACACGTGGGATATTTGTAAGCCGGCATTGAAACTCGGAAAAAAAGCGGGTACGCCCGTTTATCAATTTCTAAAAGCACCGCTGACTGAAAAATTCGGAGCTGAATGGTTTGAACAATTAAACTACCTTGCAAAAAATTACAATCAATTACGAGAATAAGCAATTTTTATAAGTATCTTGCGGTTTATTTGCAGAATCGGGCTTATCTTTGCCGAAACATAAAATATTTCACTTGAAAATAAAACGTAACTATATCAGAAACTTATTTAAAATTACGAGTTATTTTCTGCTCGGAACAGTCATATTTGTGCTGATTGTTGCCGTTCTCATACAGACCGCTCCGGTTCAACGATATGCTAAAAATAAGGCAATCAATTATTTACGAAGTAAAATTGAAACTAAAATTGAGATGCAAACTTTGCATCTGTCACTCTGGAGCGGTGTAACGATTGAGAATTTTTATGCGGAAGACCAACTCGGAGACACGCTTGTTTATGCACAAACTATACGTATCCTGCCAAGTTTACGCGCGTTTACACGAGGCGACCTGAACCTGAGAACGGTATATGCCGGAAAGCTGAAAGCAAATTTAAAAGAAGTATCCGACGGCGTGTTGAATTTTCAATACATTGCAGATGCCTTTGCGTCAAAAACAACCGATACGTTGAAATCAGAATCCGATTTTTATCTGTTCTGCAAAAATTTAAACATCAAGGATTGTGCCTTTTCCTATCGCACCCTGTCGGCTACGGATACAATTAAAGGTATGGATTTCAATGATTTGAAGCTAAAAAATATCAACTTAAACAGTAAAGATTTTGAACTTTTCAATACTTCGGTTCGATTAAAAATTGATAGTTTAAGTGCCGTTGAAAAATCCGGGTTTAATCTTAAAAAATTGTCGGGAGATACCATTCAGTACTCGGACAGCGAAATATATTTTTCCGGAATAAGTGCCATGACGAACAACAGTAATTTACAATTCAACAACATTTCGCTCAAATACACCTCGCCTGATGCGTTTACACATTTTACGGACAGCGTTCGAATGAAAATCAGCGCTCACGACTCGTGTTATTTGAAATTGAATGATTTACAATATTTTACAGACGCACTTGGTCGTTTGGACAATACGTTGCAACTATCCGGTACGATAACAGGAACTGTAAACGACCTTCAAACTCGACATTTAAAATTGGGACTAGACAAGATTGTTTCGATAAATCTGGATTCAGAGCTAAAACAAGTAACAGACCCCAAAAAGTTGCGATTTAATTTGACTGTAAACGAGTTGAAAATCAATCTTTCTGATTTAAAAACACTTAAACTTCGGAACGACTCCGCACTCGTGCCTGAATTGCCGAAAGAGTTGGATGATCTTGCAAAAATCAGTTATACAGGAAATTCCGAAGGAGAAACATCTGATTTTACAACACAAGGCACATTTACAACAAATATCGGAAAAATAACTCTTGAAATCAGGGCACTTCAGGACGAAACCTCCATGATAAGCCTCGAAGGAAATATCCGTGCCAATGAATTGGAAATAAATAAAATCATTGACAACCCGGATTTCGGAAAAATCAGTTTTTTTCAGAACATAAAATTTCAATATACGCGGGATAAAAAAATCAACCTAAAAACTGAAGGAAAAATTGACAGCCTGATGTTTAAGAAATTTACCTACAAAGCTATCAATATGTATGCCGAGATGCACGACTTGAACATTGACAGTGCCTCGTTGATACTAAACCAACCGCATGTGAAAGCGAGTCTTTCAGCCAAAGCAGACTTTTCTTCAAAAATTCCGAAAATCACGTTTGATATTCTTGCCGATACTTTAGATTTGAAAGCGATGAATATTGAACCTAAATTTAAAAAATCTTTTCTGCGTTTTGGCTTGAACGGAAAATTTAGAGGAATAAATTTAGCTGATTTTCAAGGAGATATACATTTTACACAACCTTTCAGATATACCAACGACACCCTGAATTTACGCATAGACACCTTCAAACTTGTCAGTACAACAACTGCCGAGCAACACAAAAATATAACTCTGAACTCCGATATTTTTAAAGCCGAAATTAAACAGCAAGGCAATCTTAATCAGATGTCTAAACATTTCGACCAAAAACTTTCAAGCTTATTTCCGACTTTTTTCCGGTTAAAAGATACAATCTCAACTCCGGAGACCACCGTTTGGGCAGAATTTTCGTTGTTACTGAAAAAACCGAACATTATTACCGATTTTTTCTATCCCGGACTGCGAATTGCACGCAATACCACTTTCAGCGGGCGATATGTTCCGGAGACTGATTCTCTTAGTTTTAATGCCGATATAGCAGCTGTCTTAGCCGAAGGCGTACATTTAGATTCTGTTACTCTACGGGCATATACCGAAGATAAAAAATTAGCGGCGAACTTGTTTTGCAAGAAAATCGAACCTTCAACGGGTATTTTCTTTTCAAATTTGGAGCTGAAAACTCAAATCTTAAATGACAGTGTGCAATACTCATTAGCATGGGACAACAAAGACACAATACGTTATGCAGCAGATATTAAAGGATTGTTTTCGATTTCAAAATTTCCGAACTCCAAAGAGCTAAATCTCAAAACAACTTTGTTTCCTTCGCAAGTAATCGTGGAAGATTCACTTTGGCAAATTGAACAAACTGAATTTGAATTAGATTCTATGTTTTTGAACATTAATAACTTACACATATCAAGCAACATCCAACATCTCAGATTGGACGGCTCAATATTGCTCGGAGATGTTGCAAAATCAAGCGTCTCCGATATTTCTGAATTGGTGCTTGAGAATTTTAATATCGCAAATTTTAAACCGTTATTAGGAGACGATGTAACGATTTCAGGCAATTTATCGGGCACTACGCGCATTATTCAGCCGCTCGGAAAACCTTTGATTTTTACGGATAATAATATTACTGATTTATCAATCAATAACATAAATCTCGGAATACTGTTTTTAAAATCGGATTGGCTTGCCGAGGAAAACAAAATACGTGTCAATATGTATATTCAACGCGGAAATGACAGTATCGGAAACGTAGTAAAAGTCATAGAAGCAAACGGATTTTACAAACCCTCAAATGACAGTTTAATGCTTGCCACCAATATTAAAGCCTTAAAAACAAATATCTTTAAGAGCTATTTTACAGAGTATATAACCATGGGCAGAAGTTCACAACTTGGCGGCGAAATAACACTCTCGGGCACAACTTCGGATTGGAAACTATCCGGCGAGGCTCGATTACAAAGTTTTTCGGCGTTCGTATTAGAAACCAATACGTTATATAATTCATCGGCCGGAGATATAGTTTTGCGATTCAACAATTCGGAAATCGAACTTCTACCTTCAAAATTAACTTCAGGTAAACGTAATGAAAAAGCTGATTTATCGGGAATTATAAAGCACAATAATTTTGACAAATTTGTTACCGACATTTCTCTTGATTTTGAGAACTTATTGCTTTACAATACCGAAGAAACAGATACTGCTTACTTTTACGGAACAATATACGGAACGGGGAATGTGAAAATAAGCGGTCCGCCGGAAAATATGAAAATAGTCGGGAATATCGAAACCAATAAAAATACTCGAATCTTTATTCCGCTCTCAGGCGAAGAAAGCCTGAATGCCGAATCCGGTTTTATTGAATTTGTAACCGCGGCAACCGACGAAACAGATATTAATGCAGATTCAAAAAACACAGAATATACCGTAACACTTACAGGTATGACCATCAATTTAGATGTAAAACTTACTCCGGAGGCAGATATTCAGATAATTATGGACAAACGAACAGGCAGTGCCATCAAAGCCCGCGGAACAAGCGATATGAAAGTTACGATGGACACGCGCGGCGACATCAATACTTACGGCGATTTTGTGATTGAAAAAGGAAAATATAACTTTTCACTCGAAGGTATTATCAACAAAGAATTTACTGTAGAAAAAGGAAGTAAAATAAGCCTGCACGGAAACCCGGAAGAAGATATTGACATGCAACTCAAAACCGTTTATACATTGCGAAAAGTGCCTGTGGTCAGTCTAATGGCAGAAGAACAATACAGTGGAATTTATTCAACGGCAAACTGTCTGATTACCATGAACGGAAATATAACCTCTCCTACAGTAGATTTTGAGGTCATTCTGACCGACACTGACGAAGATGTTGCCCGACAGATTCGTAATTTGGATGCCGAAAATAAAAACATTCAATTTTTATCCCTGCTAATGATAAGTAAATTTCAACCACTTCCCGGATTCAGTCAAGAAGTTGTCGGCGGTTCGGTTGTAAATACGGGCGATGTTTTGACTGCACAACTCAACCGTCTGCTCGCCGATGTGAGTGAAAATTTTGACCTCGGCGTAAACTATGCACAGGGAGACCAAGCCAGCAGCGATGAAATAGAGCTTGCCTTGTCCACAAATCTCTGGGACGACCGTATCACCATCAACGGAAATGTGGGCGTTGGCGGGCAATCGAAAGACCCGACCTTGGCAGACAATACCGGTAATGTTGTAGGAGAAATTGAAGCCGAACTGAAACTAAACCGACAAGGCACGTTTAAAATGAAAATGTACAACAAAGCAAACGACGACCTCGAATATGATAAAGCACCTTATACACAAGGGCTTGGTATTTTTTGGAGAAAATCATTTGACTCAATTTTTCCGCATAAAATTAAAAACGATTCCGTCAAATAATAAACAGAAGTCGGTATCTTTTTTTTTACTAATTTTGCCAAGAATTTCAGTGTGATACTTTAAGCCTGAATGATTTTGTATTATTCCTGTTACTGATAAAATTTAAACCAACGACTTGCAACTTGCTATTCAATACACAATTCTAATAATTTAAACATCAATCATATAAATAATGACAGAACAATTACTGTTATGGGGCGGATTCAGCATCTTCGTATTAACGATGCTTATGTTGGATTTACTTGTTTTTAATCGTAAATCTCACGAAATAAAAATTCGGGAAGCACTCATTTGGAGCGGTGTTTGGATAAGTTTAGCCATGCTGTTCAACTATGGTGTGTACGAATATTTCGGAAAAATAAAAGCCGGCGAATTTCTAACAGCTTATGTGATAGAAAAATCACTCAGCGTAGATAATCTTTTTGTGTTCATCATGATTTTCAGTTATTTCAAAGTTAAACCTGAATATCAACATAAAATACTCTATTGGGGAATTTTAGGCGCATTGGTGATGCGAATTATCTTTATTTTTGCAGGCATACAACTTATACATACATTCCATTGGATAATTTATGTGTTCGGAGCATTTTTGATATACTCCGGCGCAAAAATTCCGTTCCAAAAAGAAGATGACAATATCGAACCCGACAAAAATCCGATTGTGCGGATGTTTAAGAAATTTACGCCCGTAACCAAAGAGTTGCACGGCGATAAATTTTTCGTTCGCATCAACGGTCGCCGATTTGCAACACCGTTATTTATAACATTAATCACTATTGAAGTCAGCGATTTGATATTTGCTGTGGACTCCATACCTGCCGTACTTGCAATTTCGGACGATACCTTTATTGTTTACACCTCAAATGTTTTTGCAATTCTCGGATTACGCGCATTATATTTTGCACTTGCCGGTATAGTGCAGTATTTCAGATACTTAAAATACGGATTGTCTGCAATTTTGATATTTGTCGGTGCAAAAATGATCATCTCGTCGTTCTACGAATTCCCGATTATATTGTCCTTAGGCATTATTGTAGGACTGTTGATAATTTCAGTCATAGCATCGCTTATTATCAAAGAACAACCTGAAGACGAGGTCAAAGGCTAATACAATGTTTTCGGAACGTAAGCGACTAATATACAGTTTTATATATCCAACATTGCTCGTTCTGGTACTTTGGATAGTAAAGCTGTTTGAGTATGTTTACGATACAAGTTTTGCAAATTTTGGCATATATCCGCAAACAATCAAAGGATTAGCCGGAATACTGTTTGCTCCGTTTTTACACGGCGATTTCGACCACTTGTTATCCAACAGTTTCCCGCTTTTGGTTTTAGGTGCTGCTTTATTCTATTTTTTCAGGCAAAAGGCTTTCACAATTTTAGCAGTACTTTGGATGGGGACAGGCATTTGGGTATGGATTTCAGCCCGAGAATCCTATCACATCGGCGCGAGCGGAATTGTTTACGGCTTAGCCGGATTTTTGGTTTTTGTAGGTGTTTTTACAAAAAACAGAGCTTTGGCGGCACTCTCCTTAGTCATTATTTTTTTTTACGGCGGCATGATTTGGGGTATTTTCCCCACAGAACGCGGAATTTCTTGGGAATCGCATTTGGGAGGTGCACTTACAGGCGTTATTTATGCTTTATGGTATGCCCGCTCCGAAAAATCTGAACATAAAATTGTTAAAAATAAAGAACTATGGGAGGATGAATTTTCAACCCCGGATATAAGCGATACCAACATCAAAGAAATCAACTATGAATTCCTTGAAAATGATTCTGAATCTGACCGTTGATTGGGAAGGGGAAGATTTTAGCGAGTTGTCGGATTTGCTCGAAATTCGCAAACGTATCGGAGCAGAAATTCCGATAACACATTTTCTCCTGACATAAAAAGCAAAGCATTTGTCTAACTTTCAACTTTATCAACTTTCAACTGTGAATAATTCTTGAATTTTTCATACTAAACTGCTGTCAAATTATTGTTGCACCTTTGAGGTGTTTTAACCTCATTGCCTTTAATTTCAGGTAAAAACACCTGAAATGTGCAGAAATAATATCTTAATCTATACAGCGGTTTGGCATTAGAGCATTGCTTAATAGCGCGACTGCGGGTATGACCATACAAAAAACGTTGAGCAAATCCTCAAAAGAATAAGGGTTGAAACTCTACGGATTCGTCAATAATTCGGAACATATAATCAAAAGACAAAAAAAAGTTCGGAAAAAGACTGTAACATTATGTCCCGACATTTGATTGCCAAAGCATATTTTTAATATTTACCTTCAAAATACAGTTCAATATGAAACAGTTATTTACCCTCTTGTTTGCAATTATTTGCGTTCAAATTCAGGCACAGATTTCTTATCCGGCTGATAATTATGCCGTAACGGGTGATAAGTTTTATCTTACTTCCGCCACCGATTTTACTACAGATTACACTGCATCGGGGGCAAACTTTGTTTGGGATTTTTCGGGACTCGCGGGGAATACCCAAGACAGTTTGCAGTTTCGCAACCCGATGAGCACCGGATTTGTGTGGACTTTTATCTATAACTCGAACAACACCAACCTGTCATCAACCAGAAACGAAACGACTTCGCTATCGGCATTCGGTCAAAACTTGGGGATATCCAATGTGAATGCTTATTTTAAAAAAACAAGTACACAATTAACACAGGTTGCAACGGCATACAAAATAGACTACAACGGCATGCAAATACCGGTAACAAACCAATATACAAATTCCGACATCGTCTATAATTTTCCGATTGATTACGGAGATACCGATTCCGACAATTCCGAATTTACCATTGATATTCCGTCTGTGTATTATCAGAACAAAACCACTCTGCGCACAAATACCGTTGACGGATGGGGCAGTGTAACAACACCTTATGGAACATTCGCCAATGCACTCCGAATGACAACCGAACTCACGGAAAACGATACGGTGGCATTGCTCGGAACGGGTATCGCCCGCGTGATACGAACTACCCGAGAGTTAAAATGGTTCGATTTGTCGCAAAAATATACAGTTCTTATTGTGAATCAAACCCTTGCCGCCGAAACTTGGACAACCACATCGGTTCAGTATTTGGATGAAAAGCGCGATTTCCAAACCACAGCCTTGTTTGCTTATACGCCCGTGTATCCGACTGCCGGTGCGACCGTGTATTTCCAAAATATGAGCACCAATGCCGATACGTATTCTTGGACATTCGACGACCCTGCAAGCGAAGACCAAAACACAAGCACGGAACAACATCCGAGCCACGTGT
>DYOJ01000718.1 GCA_020720705.1 Acetofilamentum sp. | reverse complement strand
ATACAAGTAAAACGGATTTGCAATCCGTAATACATCATAAACTACAATCAAGCAAATATTTTGTTGTTTATGTTGAACAAAAGTGGTATTTTTGCAATGTTTATTAAGTATATCCAACGAAATGCACGAATACATTGAGCGCAATAAATATTTGAACAGGGTTAAACCGTATGTAAAAAAATCGCTGATTAAATTTTTAGTCGGGCAGAGGCGTGTGGGCAAAAGTTACCTGATGTTTCAAATCATGGATTACGTTATGCTACTCGAAAATGATGCCAATATATTGTATATCAACACAGAACTAAATGAGTTTGACCACATCAAGCATTATCAAAATTTGTATGATTTTGTAAAATCGAAGACCTTGTCCGGGCAAACGAACTACCTTTTTATTGATGAAATACAAAACATTTCGGAATTTGAAAATGCCCTCAAAAGCTTTGTTGCCGAAGGCACGTATGACATTTATTGCACCGGAAGCAATGCCGATTTGCTTTCGGGCGAACTCTCCACACATCTGAGCGGCAGATACATCGAAATTCACGTTTATCCGCTGTCATACAAAGAGTTTTTGCAATTTCACACCTTAACAAATAACTCCGAAAATGTGCATAACTATCTGAAATACGGCGGTTTGCCATATCTGAAACACTTGCCTCTGCGCGATGATATTGTGTTCGATTATCTGAAAAATATTTATCAGGCAATTTTGTTCAAAGACATTATTTCACGTTTCAACATCCGGAATGTTGATTTTTTGGAACGCTTGGTCCTTTTTCTTGCAAAACACACCGGAACGGTATTTTCTGCCGGCAGTATTGTAAAATTTCTGAAATCGCAGAACATAAAAATATCGGTAAATTCGGTTTTGGATTATCTGAAATATCTCAAAACAGCATTATTTATTTCAGATGTAAGTCGCACAGACATAATCGGTAAGCGAATTTTTGAAGTGGGCGATAAATACTATTTTACCGACTTAGGTTTGCGAAATGCCCTCGCCGGATTCTCGCCGTTTGACATGAATCTGATATTGGAAAATGCAGTTTTCAACCATCTGATTTTCTGCGACTACAAGGTTTTGGTCGGCTACATCAACGATTTTGAAATTGATTTTGTGGCAGAAAAAAATGCCGAAAAAACATACATTCAGGTTGCCGTACGCATCACCGACGAACGCACCGCAGAACGTGAATTTGGTAACTTACTGAAAATCAAAGATAATTTCCCGAAAATAATTGTAACCCTCGACGAATACACCGGCGCAAGCTACGAAGGCATCCGCCACATCCCGTTGCGTGTGTTTCTGACCGAGTTTGAATAATACAGTAACACGGAATTGAATTCCGTGCCTAACTCACGGATTATAAATCCGTGATACAAGTAAAACGGATTTGTAATCCGTACGACAACAAGTAAAACGGATTTGTAATCCGTACAACAACAAGTAACACGGAATTGAATTCCGTGCCTAACTCACGGATTATAAATCCGTGATACAAACAAGTAAAACTTAAAATCCAAAAAATATGGACATCCAAACAATCGCAAAA
>DYOJ01000717.1 GCA_020720705.1 Acetofilamentum sp. | reverse complement strand
TTACGAATATTTGTTTTACGCTTAAATTTCATTTTTATGAGAAAATTAATTACTTTTTTTGCAGTGCTTTTGGCTTTTACAGCCGTGAATGCACAAGTTACGATTAATGGCGACAATGCCTTTAGTTTAGGGCAAACGATTACTTATCAAAAAGTTTTTGCACCTGACGAGTTTAGAACCGGGGCTTCCGGCGCCAACGTCGTTTGGAATTATGATACTTTAGTCCTTGCTCAGGCACCAAATACGAACGTATTTGAGTATTTAGACCCGACAGGTTTACCGCATGCAGATGTCATGCCCGAGGTAAAAATAGCAGAAAAACTTAATGGTCTCGACAACGGTTATTTTTACTTTGACAACGGTGTTGTTTCCAATGGTAACAAATGGAGAAGGAGTGGATTCTATGCATACGATGCATCACAAGACTTAGAGTTATGGATAAATTACAAAAACGGTGTTCCCTTGAAATTATATCCTTACGATTTTACCTACGAATCAACGTACGATACGATTTTTGGTGCTGACGGTGGTTATAGATTGGGTTCAATTGCCGAAGATGTTGTACAAGTTCCGGAATTAGGAGAATACCATTTTGATTGCGATGCATACGGGATGCTTATTTTGCCGCACAAAGTTTATCCGAACGCATTGCGAGTTCATGTAACTGAAAATTTCGAGATTCAATTACTTATGGGAGGATCCCCTGCAATGACGATGCAAGTTTCTGATGAAGCTTATTATTGGTTTGTGGAAGGTATTGATGGACCCGTGTTTTCTTACGTCGTTTCTTCCGGCGGAAGCAAAGAAACCACATACACATTACAGTGGCAAGCGCCTACAGAAACTGCTATTTCAGTTGATTTTGTTGCAGACCAACTGTCCGGAAATACAGATGACGTTTTCAGCTTCACCAACCTCTCTTTCCCGCTTAACGCTGGTTCAGTATTTGAATGGACTTTTGAACCCGGCACCGTGCAGTATATGGACGGCACAAATGCAAATTCCGTTCACCCGAAAGTCCGTTTCACAGAACCCGGAACGTACAGCGCAACTCTCAATATTACAAATACGAACTACGCCCCTTCAACTGCAAGCGAGACAAAAATAGATTATATCACGGTTGAGCTTGCAC
Source organism: Acetofilamentum sp. (assembly GCA_020720705.1). Taxonomy (GTDB): domain Bacteria; phylum Bacteroidota; class Bacteroidia; order Bacteroidales; family JAADGE01; genus DYOJ01. The sequence continues at coordinate 423 of DYOJ01000717.1, read as the reverse complement.
CGCAATTGGTAGTAGATTTTACGGCTGATACAACCATACCTGCTGTAAGTTCCAGTGTAATTTTTACTTCATCTGTTACCGTATCAGATGCCTCTCCGGTAACAGGTACGACATCTTACGAATGGTATGTTGAAGGGACGTGGGATCCTGATGAAACCACAGATTATTCTTTTCCATCATCCGCAACACAAGGTCCAACGTCTGCAAATCCAAAAATTAAATTTAAGACGGCAAACAAATACTATCACATAAGACTTATTGCGACAAATCCAAACTACTCGAACAGCCCTGTAACAGTTTTTAAAGAAAATTATATTGCGTGCGATGTTCAAGCATCGTTACAATCTGATTCAAACAGTCAAGTTATCGTTTACCCGAACCCGTCAAACGGTGTTTTCACGGTTGAAACCGTTGAAAACTCAA
>DYOJ01000716.1 GCA_020720705.1 Acetofilamentum sp. | reverse complement strand
CGAATTTCTACCGAATTTCATAAAACATTCAAGTCAAAATATTCCTATAACATAATTAATTTCAATGTGTTATGAGTTTTCTTTCAACAACTGGATATTAGTTTTGAGTCTCAAGGTATAATTCTTCAGCAAATAAATACTTTACAATCTGATACTTGAAACAATCCGAACATTGAACTTTAAACCGCAAACAGTCATTATCAGCGACAATCCTGCATGTAATCGCTTGCAATGTAATAGCCGTAACTTACTGCTTTACTGAAATATACACAGGCTTTTTCTTTATCTCCGGCATTTTGTAATGCCATACCTGCTTTATACCACATCTCTCCGTTGTTAGGTTGGAGGTCGAGACATTGTGCAAAATCTGCAAAAGCGTCTGTGTGGAGGTTCATTTGCGAACGTATATCGCCTCGAAGTTGATAGTGTTCAAAATTTGGAACTGATTGCACTAAATAATTTGCACGAATCAGCGCATCGTGGTAATTTTCGGTAGCAACTTCGGTTTGAGCAGCTATGCTAACGGCTTCTGTTTCATTGTTATAATAGCTTAAATATGTTCCGATGTCTTTCATTGCCTGCTCATTGTCTGACATGTTAAGTTTACATTTTGCCATTGGTTTGTAAAGTTCTGTTTTGTAGGGTTTTTGTTCCAAAACATGTAGATATTGAGCATACGCTTGTTTGTATTTTCCGAGAAAAAACAATGTATTTGCTTGTTTTTCAATATAATTCAAATTTTTTGGAGCCAACTCCGAGGCTTTTTCATAATTTTCAAAAGCAGCCTTGTAATTTTTATCTGCAAAATGAAAATCACCACGAATATTATACGCCTGATGCTTTTTCGGATTTTTAGAAATTAGGGCATTGATAACAGAAAATGCTTCGGAAGTATTTCCCGCATAATTGGCATATAAGGCGTCACTTGCGCGTAATTCGTATATGGAATATTGTGCATATTTCTGAAATTCAATAAATTGAGCATTTGCTCTAATTGCCTCAAACGCATTGTCCGAATTGATATAGAAGGGTAGGGTACGTTGTTTCGAGTCGAAATCTTTTTTCAGATATGCAACGGCAACGTCTGTTTTTCCGATTGAAGCTGCGAGTTTTGCAATTCTGAAATTTGCATCCTGTGCACCTGCAAGCGAAGCTGTTTGGTACTCGTCGAATGCCTCGTCATAACGTTCGCGTTTTACCAGAATATCGCCCAAAAGTAAAGCCACATCCGGGTCAAAATTTGGTTGTACCATTCCCGAGCGCAAAATATCTTCGGCACGTGAATAATTTCCCATAGAAAAATCAGCCCGCGACCTTGCAATACTCTGTTGGTAATCAGATAGTTGGGCGTTCAATGTATATGTGTTTACCATCACTAAAAATAGTAATGCAAAAGTCAGCTTTAATTTAAAAAAACCTAAATATTTCATTTTCATATTGTTAGAATAATGTCTAAGTATTTTTAGAAAGTATAAAAATCTCATTTTCAATTTGTTGTATCACTTCTTTATTTGCAATTTCACCGTCTAAACTGAAAACTACAAATACTTTTCCTT
>DYOJ01000715.1 GCA_020720705.1 Acetofilamentum sp. | reverse complement strand
AATGTTGTAATAGATTTCAACATCTTCGCCGTCGAAGGCACCGTAAAATGCAATGACGTTATGTTTTGTGGCTAAGATTTGAAAATACTCGCCTATGCCTACGGAGGCATCAAATCCGTCCGCATTGTAGTTCCACGCTTGGTCGGATACTTTAAATTCTTCAAATGTTGCGCTGCCGTCGAAAGACAACGCGTAATAATAGTTATTGTAATAAACGTTCGGCACATTGAATCCTCGATTGTCGTACCAAGCCAGAACAACCACACCTTCGGGATTAACGTAAATAGTCGGTCGGTGATGAAATCCGTAATTTCTGGGCGGGTCGGTATTCACAATGCGGGGCGTGCTCCACGAAGTTCCGCTATCGTCCGAATATGAGATTAGCACATCAACTTTTTTCGTGTAAGCCGCATCGCCGGAGTTCCAAACCACATAAATTCGCCCTTCGTACGGGCTTGTTGAACAGGTATCTATAGCGATGTAGGATGCAGGATACATGCGTTCGTACATTTTGTTACTTGTTGGATTTTCTTGTCCTACGCCTTTAAAATTGGTTACATTGACAAGGGCAATATCGTGGGGTTCGGAGTATGTTGCACCATTATCTGTTGAAATGCAGTGTACTATTTTTTCTTCTGCAGGCGACGGAAAACCGAGATGATAATACGGATATATGGCATGTATATTGCCATTTTTGTCTATCGCCATAGCGCCAAGTTGTGCCCATAATGTTCCGGCAGGCGGCACCAATACTTTTTCCTGAAATAAATCGCTGCCGTTCGGCTTTCGCTTAATGCCCCATGTGTCAATACCGGTGTTGTAGTTATCCGACGTGTTAAATTCTGCAAGCGAAACCAACAAGTCGTTGTTTACTGGGTTTATCGCCATCCATTGTTTATCGGGAAAGTTGCCCGATTCCATATTTTGAAATCCGCCGGTTAACTCATAATTCATTGTTCCATAAGAAATGTATTTGTCCGTGCCTTCTGCTCGAGTCCATGTTGCACCTTTATCGTCGGACGATGCGTAAGTGAGATAGAAGTCCACGTAAATTTCTTCTTGCGAATAGGCTCTGACAACGGAATATATCCAAGAAATATATGCACGTCCGTTTGTATCGAACACAATCATCGGGTCGCCTCCGCCGCTCATCGCTTCGTTGGGCGGAGTGAGCACTTTGGGCATAAAATCTATTTCGCCCGTTTGCCAAGTTTGTCCGAAATCTTCGGTGTAATAGAGTTCAAAAACCAAGGGCATATTAGAATTACCGGGGTTCATGCGCATCCAAGATATGACGATGTTGCTCGAATCCATTGGGTTGATAGCCGCATGTAACTCAATATCTTCTTCGGTGTTGTTTGTGAATTTCTTAAAATGCTTAGCCGCCGGCAATGCTTGAATTTCGGCGGAATCTAACTGTCCGTTTGCTAGTTTCTTTATCATTTCTTCGGAAATCCAAACTTTTCGGTCTAAAACACGCGCGCGTTTTTCTTGTGCATAAATGTTTGAAAGAAATACATTTATCAGAATCAGTGTGAGGAATACTATCTTCATAATTA
>DYOJ01000001.1 GCA_020720705.1 Acetofilamentum sp. | reverse complement strand
AATTCTGAAATTTTACAATAACATTAAGAAATTCAATGAGTTATGAGTTTTATTGCAAGTGCTGTTTATGGTTGAAACCATTTGCCTTGCATACGCATCACTTGCTCAATGACATCTCTTATGCAACCTTGGCTGCCGCGTTTGTCGGAAATGTAGTGTGAAATCGAAATTATTTCCGGAGCGGCATCTGCCGGACAAGTTGCTAAGCCTACACGGCGCATAGCTTCGTAGTCCGGAATATCGTCTCCCATGTATAGAATGTCTGACAAGTTGAAATCATTGCGATTGCAAAAGTCTGTTAAATCTGACATTTTTGATTTTGAGGATAAGTAAATATCCGTAACTCCCAAACGTTCAAATCGTTTCCTGACAGATTCTGAATCGCCGCCCGTAATAATTGCAATTTTATATCCGGCTTTAACAGCTTCGGACACTGAATATCCGTCTTTTACATTCATGCTGCGTAATAATTCGCCTGAGGTGTCCAGAGTGATAAGGTCGGAAAAAACGCCGTCCACATCAAAGGCAAAGGCTTTTATATCTTTCAATTTTGATTTAAAATTGTCCATCGTATTGTGATATTTTTGAATGATTTTTTGGCTCACAAAGTTATATAATTCTTTTTGTTCGGGGAAATTATTAAGCAGTTCCGCATGTGTGTGCATCACACTTGTGTCGTTCCGCCGAGCAGGTCCGGTTTGAGCTTCTTTCGGGTTTAAATAGAATGCTTTTGCAAGTGTCTCTTTTATAATTGGTTGTAAAATTGAAACAGGTGTTTGTTGTGAGTTTAATATCTCATAAGCCGAACCGAGCATAAAGTTTGTGAAGTTTGACGCAAAGACTGCCGACAGGTGTATGTATGCACGTTCGGTCGAGTTTCGTTGAATGACGGTTTCACTTAATGATTCCGCAAAAACTTTGATTTTCAGATACGTATTTTCATTGCCGGCTTCTGTCAATATCGGTATTTTTTTGAACTCAAGCGGCTTATTTTTTGTAAATGTCTGTAAGGGGTAGATTACCGCATGATGTTTATGTTTATTCAGAACAGACATCGGCACGCTTCCGGATGTGTGTGCAATTATTTGATTTTCATATAGATAAATACTTTCAGACATCTTAACTATTGCGGAATCGGAAACACACAATAACACAAGTTCAGATTCAGGAAGGATATGAAGGGATGAGGAAAATGGTACGTTAAAACATGCTGCAAGTTGAGTGCCTGTTGTTTCATTCCGGGCAATTATCTGAATGATTTTATGCCCAACATTTTGCAATGCTTGTGCGAAATGCCATGCCAAATTTCCGGAACCGATGATTGTTACGTTCAAGGTTTAGAATCTTTATGGTCTGTTTGCGGGTTGGTTTGTCTGTCCAATTCGTTGTTAAGTTCGTTACGTTTTTTATTGATTTTACGTGTTTTTTTACGCTCTTCTTTTTTTAACAATTTTTCAACCTCACGCTTCATTTTACCTTGTCGGCGCATCTCCGGCGTTTTAAAACTGACGACCGAAGTAACGACTCCCGTAATCAGTGCTTGTGTCCACATGCTGATACTTGATTTGTATCCCGGTTTTTTGTAGTAAATTTTCCCTTGTCTGAGCTTTGACAGTTTACGGTTCGGATGTCGCGGATTGTTATTCCGAAGTGCCACGTTTGCCACTCCCGAAGTGAACACATCAACATCGGCGGAGGTGTCAATACGTTGTATGCTCATATCTTGATAAAAAAGATTCATATCTCCTTCTGCTTCATCGTTATCTACATTCACAAAAAAACTTAACTTGTTTACTTGCCCTTTATTGACTGAAAATAAAATTGCATTTTCAATAAACGGGTTCAAAATACGTAAATCGAAAGTATCCGCCAAGCCCGCAAAACTGTAGGTTTTCAATGTTTTATCTAAGGGTAATCTGAACGTCAGTTTCACATAAGCCGTATCTTGCAAATAAGTTGTTACAACGACTTTTAGGAGTTGATTTTTGGATATCTCCTCCGGTTCGTTACTTAAATTGCTGATATTCAATTTTGTTCTGTTTAGTGTCAGCACTCCGGATTTCGGACTTTTATCGGTTTGTTGCTCAAAACGAATTTCTGCATTTGTTATTTCTGTTTTACGTACAGTAAACGGGAGTTTGACTTCGTGCACACGCAACCAAGGGTCAATTTTAAGTGTATCGTTCGTGTTTTCAGGTTTCCGTGAATCTGAGAATATATAAAGGTCTAAATTATTAATCAAAGCACGTTCGGCAAATAATTTTTTTTGTTCGGCAAGTCGTTTAAAATCAATATCTGTGAGTGTTATGTCGGCATTGTCAATGAAAGTCATACTTTTTCGGAACGCAAATTTTTGCGAAAATTCGTATTTGTCTAAGGTTGGCTGCATGGCAAAATTTGTTATCCCAACCGATTTTTCCTTAGTCGAAACGGAAAGCTCTTTCGCGGTTATCAAGTTTAAACTATCCTTTGTGATTGTTCTGAAATTTTTTTTCGAGATTTGAATATCATCCGCAAAAAATAAACGAGACTCGGAACGTTTTGTGGTGTCAGTATCAAAATCGCTTATAGTTCCGAATAATTGGTCGAGTTCTGTGTGTTTTTGTTTTGGGAAATTGTTTTGTGCAAATTTTGCGGAAGTAAACTCGAGGGTTTGTATGTGTATATTTTTATTTTTCTTCGTTAATTTTTCGTAAAGCATCGTTTCAAAATCATTGATATTAAATGCTTTGCCTGAATTTTCAAATTTATCGAACACAAAATGAGGTGATGTCAAATTTATCTGTTCAATATCAATACTTTTTTCCGAAATGAAGGCTTCCGTGTTGATACCTGCCGCCCTAAGTTTCGGAATTTGCATACTTAATGCCGATTTCTTCTGAGGGATACTTTTTGACAATTTAACCGAATCATAACTGAAATTTAAGTTTACGGCTGATAAAAAATTGTGTTTTGGTGTTAAAAAAAGTGAATCGGCTGTCAAATGGTAAATTTTATCCGGCAAACGATAATGAACTTTTGAGAGCATGATGTCGGTTTTGTCGGCATCAAAAGGTATTCGTTTTGAGGTATTTACGGATTCAATATTTTCAAATAAAAATGCAAAATCTGCCATTGCCTCTTCAACTTCGCCTGTATCAGTTCGGCTGACAATTTGAAATTTTCCGTCAGTAAACAAGAGTTTGTTGCAGGTGATTTTTTTCAGAGCTTTCGGCAATACAAACGGTTTAGATTCCTTTTTTTCAGTTGTGCGTATTTCCGGTTTCGATAATATATAACGAATGCCTTCGCTTTCAATCAGTTCGGTATTCAGTTCGTGTTTTGTCAGCAATGCTTCTGTCTCTATACCTCTGATTTTCAAAACAGGAATATATAAGGTGTGTGCATTTTTTTCGAGAGGATTCGAATCGGGGATTAATCGAAAATTATACATGGTAAGAGACGAATCCGTGTTTCTGAATTTGAGACTTCCCAAGCGAAGTGTGTGTAATCTGTCCGGCAATCGGAAAGCTATATCAAAAAAATTCAGTTCAGTTTGTCCGCCCAGCACCGGTTGTGCATTGTGGCTTGTGTCGGTATGCAGTTTTATTTCACGTATCGTTCCTGCAAAATAACTTTCCGCATAAGTGCGCATACGCCCGGTGCTGTCGTAATTTGTATGATGCACATATCCACTGTCAATACTAAATTTTTGAATATCAACAGTTTTAATAAATGCTGAAAGCATCGAAGCAATGACGGATTTATAAGACGCATTGTCAATTGCGATACTGTCAATTTCTTCGGAATCTGTTGTTTCATTGGATTCGTTAAACGGAAATAACCTGCCGAACGTAGAAATCTTTGAACTGTCGCGCGGTGTTGCAGATTGGAATTTTTGGAGAAATATTTTCGGATTAATAATGTTTATGTTGCTTGCTGTCAATGTTTTATCAAATAGAAGTGCCTTGACATCCGTGTTGTTCATAACGACTATATCGGTGTAGATATTGACTAAAGAGTTCTTACCATATAATTTCATTTGTTCGGTTACCGACTTTGAAATTTTTGGATAGAACGATAATTTTCTGATTTCGATAATTGAATCTTTAGTGGAAATTCGCAATTTTCCGAGTTCGAAAATATGGAGGTCTCGTGCCGATTTCATCGAATAATCGTTTAATTCAATGTCGAAACCTGTAGCGTAAAACAATCTGTCCGATTCTGTTGCCGTATTTTCGTCAATTAAAAAATTTTGTAAACCTAAGGAGATATTGCCTTTGTAGAATGCGGATTTTTCGTCCGAGAAATTTTTTTGAAAAGTCAAATCTGAATTATCAATTCTAAATTCCTCGATTTTTAATTCGGAAAGGTATTCCGAAATTAACTCGTAAACCACATCTGCTTTTGAATTGTTTGATTTTTGCTTGATTTTTGTATCCGCATCCGTTTGGGAATTTTGCTTCAAATCTATGGTTGAATTTTTTGCAATAAATTGATTTACAGACAATTTTGAAGTGTTATATGCTCGAATAAAATCTGCATCAAGCAATTGTAATTCCGGAACGGTGATAGTCATCGCTGTTTTCCGAGAAACTACACCTTTTAACGGTCTGATTTTGAGATTATAGGCTTCGATGCGCTTGGACTTTGTTGAAAATAATAAGCTATCAACGCTCAATTCATGCGTGTGTTTGGCAACCTGCATACGATAATCTTTGACAGACATTTCGATATTGTCTGAGTATAAAAATTTGTCGGTTTGCATTTCAGATTGTTTATCTAATCGAAAGTGGTCCAATGAGATACTGAAATTCTCAATCGCAAATTCTGCTTGTTTAGCTTCTCCTCTTATGATTTCAAAATTTGCGTCCTCGAGGTTAAAATTTCCAATGGAAATATGGGTTATTTTTCCTTCTATTAAGTCGTACAACTGTCTGAAATCTGAAGTTTTAAGAGATGTTTTGGTTGAGTCGGCCGCTTGTTTCTTTTGTTTAACACCGCCAATTATTTTTAGAATAGGTTTTTTGGTTGTAAAATCGGCAATGTTGATTTCACGGTCGAACCAAGCTCTGTAAATATCTGTTCCTGTTAGTTTTATTGACGGAAAATGAATATAAAAGTGCGATTTTGTCGAAAGGCTCTGTTTTGCAAACATGGGATACAGACCGGCTTGCTTTAGAATGATGGTTGAATCGGCGACCGACATCACAACTTGCTCAGCTCGAACCTGATGCACACCATCGTTGAGCAATAAACTATATTTATCTACAATTATATGTAAACTGTCTGAATAAAATAATTTGTCTCTTGCTTGAAATGAAGCGGAATCGAGACTGAAATTTTTAAGACTGACAGATATTTTCTCGGCTTGAGTTTTTGATTTTTCGTCGGGCTTTCGCTGCGCACGCATGTCAAAGTGCCCGTCATTAAGTTTCACAACATCAATGCGTAAGGCTTTTAAATGTGGTTTTATAATTTGATACAAATCTTGATGTACGGCATCGTATTTTTCGTTTTTTGTTTCTGCCTTGTCCGGTAAGCCCAAGATAGTAAGCGACAGACCGTTTATTTCCATAAATTTGAAATGCAAGACGTTAAACTTGTATAATTGTCTGATTTTTAATCTCTTAAAATGCAAACTTTCAAGTTCAACAGCGTACAAGGCAGTTTTTACTGTGCCATCTGCTTTTCGTTGTCTGTAAATAGCTGTGTCAGGAATTAGTTTGAAGTTTATTAACTCTAAACCTGTGTTTGAAAATGTTAGGCTTATTCGTTCAAAATCAACATGATACAATCCCTTGCTTGCTTTTTCGACATAAGATTGTATGGATGAGCGAAGGATTGGAGTAGCTAAAAACCTGAAAATCAACTCAAACATCAGCACAAAAATAAACGAATACGTCAATATTCGTCGGGAAATACGCTTTTTCCTCCTGTTTTTTTGTTTTGCTATGTTCTTTTGTTCAGACATTTACAAGTTTTACAATGATGTTTTTACAACGTTTTTATGAGTACATTTTCCGGTACGTTGTGTTTTAATTTATTTAGAATTTCTACTGCATTTTGCAGTGCGTCAAAATCATCCTGAACTATAAATTTGCTTTCATCTTTACCGGTTGTTTCATAAGCGTCTATAACTTTTGCGATTGTCAAATTTTCAATTGTTTCGGCAGGATGGTAACCTATGGAATTTTCGTCGTACATTACTTTTACAACTATGCCGGCATCCAACATTTTTTCAAGTACACGCTCAACGGTGTATATTGGTAAACGGGTTTGGTTGGCAAGTTCGGTGAGGTTTAGTGCGGTGTTGCCCGATTTAAAACGGTCAATAATTTTTTTCATCAAATAAAGTGCAACTTTTTTTTGATACCGGATACTGAGTTGTTCCTGAGACATTGTGCTGCTTTTGAGTTTCAGATTTTGTAACACAAAAGAAATTTCAGCACCAAGCAGAATAAATATCCAACTCGTTTGTAGCCATATAAGGAACAACGGTAAAGCGGCAAAGCTACCGTATATGGCGTTCAAGCGCGTAAAACTCGACTGTATTTCGACATACAAACTTTGGAAAACCTGAAATGCAGTTCCGGCAACAATTCCGGCAATCAGTGCGGAGCGGAAACGAACTCGAGTGTTAGGGATAACTAAGTAAAGCAAAGTAAACAGCATCCAAATTAGGACAAACGGTAATATTTTTGCAAATGTCAAAGCCACCGGAGTTACAAATGCTATACCGCCCTCCTTGCCAAGTGTAGCAAATTGCGATGATATAAAAATGGTGATACTGCTTGATAAAATCATAATAATCGGACCAAGCATAACAATTGAAGTATAATCGGTAAATTTTCGCAACACGGGACGACCTTTTTTGACTTCCCAAACCGTGTTAAATGCCGCTTCGATATTCGAAAGTAATTTTACAACAGACCATAAAAGCAACACAATCCCGATACCCGCAACCAAACCGCCGCGCGTTGTATCCAACATTGATTTGGTAAATTGTAAAATGTATTCCTTTGCTTGTTCCTGACCTGCAAAATTTTGAGCTATTTCATCTTCCAACACAGCTTCCAACCCAAATCCTTTGGCAATGCCAAAGCCTAAAGCTAAAACCGGAACTATGGACAACATGGTAAAATAGGTCAGAGCGGATGCGTTTACGGTTAATTTGTCATCCTTAAAACCTCTGACACTTAAAATCAACATTTGTGCGGCACGCACCACAAACCGTCTCACACGAGAGACGGCTTCTAAGTCTGTTGTCCAGACTTCGTGTTGAAAAAAATCTCGAATTTTTTGAATTTTAATCACTTTCGTAAACTATTCGTAACAAAATATTTGCACGTCAAAAGTAAGATTTTTGAATGAATTTTCCGCAAACTATTTAAAATAATTATTGCTCGAATTTTTTTTTAAGAAAATCTAAAATCCTCCAATAAAATAAAATGTTTTATTATTGAGAAAATTATTAAATTACATTATCAAAAATTTGATGTTACTCAATTGATTATCAATGATTACCTTAAATATTTAACTTCTAAATCTTTATTTTTTACATTGGTGGACGCAAAAATGATTTTTTAAAAAAAATCAGAAAAAAACAAAAAATAGCACTATTTTTTTTTTCATTGATAATTTTTATTTACTTTCGGCATTTGAAATTTTTATGTAAAGGAGAGGTGTCCGAGTGGCTCAAGGAGCACGATTGGAAATCGTGTATGTATGATAAGTGCATCGCGGGTTCGAATCCCGCTCTCTCCGCGATAAATAGTAAAATCAAAAAAAGAAGTTTAATAATTTTTTAAAACCGGTAAAATGAAAAAATTATTTTTAGTAACCGCAATTTTCGCATTCTTAATGCTGGGCATTAGTAACATTGTAAACGCACAGCCCAAAGATTCTACGCTTACGGCAGTTTCAGACACCGTAAAAAGTGAAACAACCACAACTCCGATTAAAGGAGACGACATTGAAGCCCTGAAAGCCGAAAATAAGGGTATGCACCAAATGCTGAAAGAAAAATTCATCGAAGGGGGTGCGTTCTTTATGAGTTTTGTGCTTATTGCACTCATTCTCGGTTTGGCATTGTCCATAGAACGCATTATTTATCTTAATTTGGCTACCACAAATACCAAAAAATTGATAACTAACGTTGAGGAAGCACTTAAAACCGGCGGAGTTCCCGCTGCTAAAGAAGTTTGCCGAAGTACTCGAGGTCCCGTTGCCAGTATTTTTTATCAAGGTTTAGACCGTGCCGACCAAGGTATCGAAGTCGTTGAAAAATCCGTAATTTCTTACGGCGGCGTTCAAATGGGTTTACTCGAAAAAGGCTTAACATGGATATCGCTTTTCATCGCACTTGCTCCGATGCTCGGATTCTTGGGAACAGTTATCGGTATGATTGAAGCGTTCGATAATATCCAAACAGCGGGCGATATGAACCCCAGCTTGGTTGCAGGCGGTATTAAAGTTGCTTTGATTACCACAGTATCGGGTCTTGTTGTTGCAATGATTCTCCAAATTTTCTACAACTACATTACTTCAAAAGTTGATTCAATCGTAAACAGTATGGAAGATGCTTCTATTTCTTTGATTGACATCCTCGTAAAACACGAGTCAAAACTTAAAAAATAGTCCAATAAGTTCATAACCCTCTAAATTCGTAATCATGAACGATAACATATCAAAAATATCTCTCATCATGCGAGTCGTATTAATTGCGATTGCAGTCATTGTGGCGATATTTTTCTACCTTGATTTGGCATCAGTGGAAGACGAAGCCCTGATACCTGACAACTGGGTAAACCGATTTTTGAAATACTCATACATATTAGCAATCGGCGCTGCAATTTTAACCGTTGGTTTTGCACTGCTTGGTTTAGGAATGAAATTTATTGACAGCCCTAAAAAGGCACTTATAGGCATTATTCCGGCAATAATTTTACTTATCGTAGTTTTAGTCGGACATTCAATGGCGTCTGATGTTGCTTTAGATATGCCAAACTACGAAGGCACAGATAATGTTACAGGGCATTTTAATTTAAAATGGTCAGGTACCGGATTGTATGTGAGTTACTTTCTTATATTTGGTGCAATAGCTGCAATTTTGTACGCCGAAGTATCAAAATTATTGAAATAATAATAACTGAAAATTAAGGGGTAGATTCTCCTCAAGTTTTTCCCCCTTACTTTTCCAATAAATATTCAAATCATGGCAAGACGTCCCTTACAAGAAATAAATGCAGGCTCAATGGCTGACATTGCCTTCCTCTTGCTCATCTTTTTCTTGGTTACCACCACAATGGATACCAACAAAGGTATGATGCGACAACTTCCGCCAATTGTTCCGCCCGAAGAGATAAAAGATACAGATGTTCGCGAGCGCGATGTGTTTGTGGTATTAATAAATCGTGCCGACCAATTATTGGTTGAAGGCAGTCGGATGGAAATATCTGAGTTAAGAGAAAAAACGAAAGAATTTTTTGACAATCCGACCAACAATCCGAATTTGTCCGACCGAAAATCAAAAGAGATAGAATTTTTTGGAACAGTTGACGTTTCCAAAGGAGTGGTGTCGTTGCAAAATGACCGGGGTACGAGCTATGATAAATATATTGCCGTACAAAACGAATTGGTCGCAGCTGTAAACGAATTGCGCAACGATTTGTCTAAACGAAAATTCGGAAAACCGTTTGACGATTTGGACGAGCCGCAACAAGATGCTGTCCAAAAGTATTATCCTTTGGCTATTTCAGAAGCAGAACCGAAAACATACAGTAAATAATACGATTATGGCAACATTTAAGAAAAAAGGCGGAAACAGAACGCCCGCAATTTCAACAGCATCGCTACCTGATATCGTGTTTATGCTTTTATTCTTTTTCATGGTTGCAACAACTATGAAAGAAGTTGATTTAAAAGTAAGAACAAGTTTGCCGGAAGCTACCGAGATTAAGAAATTGGAAGATAAGGCAAATGTCAGTTACATCTACGTCGGTCCGCCGCAAAAAAAATATTGGGCTAAATTGGGCAAAGAACCCTTAATCCAACTTAACGACCAATTTGCAGAACTGAATGATATTGCTCCGTTCATTGAGGGAGAGCGCGAACTTCGTGACCCATCAAATGTTCCGAAGATGACAACAGCTCTGAAAGCAGACAGCGAAACAAAAATGGGTATCATCACAGATATTAAACAAGAGTTACGCAAGGTCAATGCTCTGAAGTTAAATTATACAACTCGGCAAAAAAACGAATAGAAGCAGCAACAATCAAGAAAGAGTGTGAATTGAGGTCAATTCACACTCTTTTTTTTATCAATTTGAATAAAAATCACAGTTTTCTTCAAAAAATTAATCAAAACACTGAATTTTAAAAATAAATATAAAAAAAAATGTTTTTAATGATTATTTTTAAGGGATAATTTCTACTTTTGTGTTTTAAAACAGTGCTTAGGAACATTAAAACAAATTAAGTATCATGCACAAAAAAGCAGATTGCACAAACTGCCTAACAAGCAGTGAGTCAATATTTAACGTATTAACAGCAAAAGAGCAGGACTTGCTCAAAAAAAATAACATCTGTACCAGTTATTCAAAAGGTGAAATCATTTACAAAGAAGGCGATAAACCGTCAGGGTTAATTTGCTTGTGTAAAGGGAAAGTAAAAGTCTTTAAAGAAGGTGTCGGCGGAAGAGACCAAATAATTCGTATGGCAAAGCCAATCGGTTTTATTGGTTTCAGAGCTTTGTTTGCAGAAGAAAACTATATTGCATCAGCAGTCGCTATTGAAGATTCGAGTATCTGCATTATAGACAAAACTGTTCTTGAAAAGCTAATTCGCAGCAACCCCGACCTTTCGCTTGCGATTATCAAAGAGTTGGCACAAGAATTAGGATTCTCAAACGAACGCACAGTCTCGCTCACCCAAAAACACATACGCGGACGTTTGGCAGAATCACTCATATTTTTGGCAGATACATTCGGTTACGAAGAAGACGGAAAAACGTTAAAAGTCTATTTGTCGCGCGAAGACCTTGCAAATCTCTCAAATATGACAACCTCAAATGCAATTCGCACATTATCAACTTTTTCTTTAGAAAATGTCATTAAAATTGACGGGAGAAGAATTACAATTCTGAAAGTCCGTGAATTAGAAAAAATTAGTGAGCTGGGGTAGTTACCTATTTTGCTCAATCCTAAAAATAGAAATCAGGCTTATTTAGGCCTGATTTTTGTTTAATTGATTGTATGATAATTGTTTAATTTTACTGACAATCCTCATGTTTATTAATTCGTTGTATTTCAATTGATTACTTATAGTTATTAAAGGTAAAATAAAGTTTACATCGAGAATATATGTCAAATAACATGTCTAATTATTTACGAAAACGTTTGTATAATCAAAAATATTTCTATATTTGCCGATACGTTTTTTGAGAACAGATAGGAAAGTCAGGAACAAAAGTAAAAGTTATGGCGAAAGTGAGATTTCAATTCAACCCGCATACATTAAATTTTGACATTATAGAGCGCAGTGTTTTCGGACACATTATAAAAAATATACTTCCGCAGTTGTTGGTATCCCTGATACTCGGAATTTTTTTATTTCTCGGAGTTTCGCAATACATTGATTCCCCTGCCGAGAAAAAACTCATACAGGAAAACAAAGCTATTTTGTTTGATTATCAAATTCTTAATAAAGAAGTAGATGCCGTTGCTGAACAATTAACGCAGTTACAAAAACGAGACGACGAGATTTACCGAATGATTTTTCAATCAAAGCCTGTTCCGGAAGCCAAACGAAAGGCAGGTTACGGGGGTAGCGACCGATACGCTTCATTCAAGAAATATACAAACGCAAACGTTTTGGTGTCCACATCCGAAAAAATTGACATCTTGTCCAAAAAAATGCTTGTTCAGTCAGAATCGTTTGAGGAGGTTAAATCCTTGGCCAGTAAGCGAGAAGAGATGGCAGCATGTATTCCGGCTATTCAACCTATTTCAATCAAAGAGCTTATACGCTTCGGTCCGTACGGAATGCGCTTTCACCCGATATTACACTATTGGCGTATGCATAAAGGAGTTGATCTTACAGCCAGACGGGGCACCCCGATTCATGCAGCCGGAGACGGTATTGTGGTCGAATCGCAACATGCCGGAAACGGATTCGGAAATGTAGTTAAAATTGACCACGGTTTTGGATATTTGACTGTCTATGCACATTGCCATGAGCTTAAAGTTGAAGTCGGACAAAAAGTTAAACGCGGCGAAGTTATTGCAACAGTAGGGAGTACAGGCTTATCAACCAGCGACCATCTGCATTATGAAGTTCATGTAAACGGAAACGATGTAAATCCGGTAAACTTTTATTATGACGACCTGTGCCAAGATGAATACGAACGTATGTTGAAAATCTCTTCTTCATCCGACCATATCTTTGAATAATATTCCTCGTTTATGGCGGAATTAAACTTAGGAAAAGTTGAAAAACACAGCTTTTGGTATAATATGCTTGCATTTTATGTGCGACCTGCATTTTTATACTTCTTTTTCAAAAAAGCTGTTGTTACGGGGGTGGAAAATATCCCGAAAAATGCTCCCGTACTCATTGCTCCAAATCACCAAAACGCAGTCTTAGACGCACTTGCGATTATTTTCTCGCAGAAATATCAAGTGGTGTTTCTGGCGCGTTCGGATGTTTTTAAGAATCCGACCATTGCGAAAATCCTTTTTTTCTTAAAGATACTCCCCGTTTTTAGATTGCAAGACGGAAAAGAAAAATTGGAACTCAACGAGCTTGTATTCCAAAAATCAGTCGAAGTTTTAGAGCACGGAAGACGTGTCGCTATTTTTCCCGAAGCTCAACACATTGATAAAAGACATCTTAGGATACTAAAAAAAGGCATACAGCGCGTAGCGTTCGAAGCTGAGAAGAAACATGATTTCAAACTCGGCATTCAAATTGTTCCGACAGGAATATACTATTCCAACTATTTCAATTTCAGGTCGGTTATTCAGGTAAATTACGGAAAACCGATACGCGTAGCAGACTATAAAGAGCTTTATTATGAAAACGAACAAAAAGCAATGCTTGCCCTGCGAGACGAAATGTCGTTACGTATCAAAGCCTTAATGATTGATATTCACGACCTTGAAAACTATGATGTTTATGAAACGTTATGTGATATTTGCGATAAACCGCTCATGAGGCTTAACGGTGCGAAATATTTTTCCCAATCAGAAAAATTTAAAGCAGATAAACAAACCATCGAACGTGTTGAAAAAATCGCAAAACATTCGCCTGAAGTTTTTGCAAAGATTGCTGAGAATGTGAGAACTTATTCCGCTTTTCTGAAGTCTAACCGCCTGAAAGATTGGGTTGTGGAACAAAATGCAAGTTTAAGCTTGATTTTTTTGAAAATGTTGCTCATGCTTATCACTCTTCCCATATTTCTTTATGGGGCAGTTAACAATTTGATTACCTATCTTTTACCATATAAAATAACTCGTAAATTAAAAGAACCGCTCTTTACGGGTTCTATCCGGTTTACGCTGGGAATGTTGAGTTATCCGTTTATTTACGGTATTCAAACAGTCGCTTTAGGTGTAGTTTCCGGAAATTGGTTGTACGCTTTGGGGTATTTTATATCCCTGCCTGTCAGCGGTTTAATTGCCTTTACTTGGCATCGGGCTTTTGTGAAACTGACAGCACAACTCAGAGTATTCCGAAACAAAAAAATGTCTGAATACGCTTCTCAAATTTCTTTGCGAAATGAAATTTTACAGACTGTAATTCAAAAATAGTATTGCTGTTTGTGGAAAATTTTATTTACTGAATCATACATTCAGAAATTAAATTTTTTTCAGCCATGAATACATTTTTTTTATATCTCAGCATTTTGGTTAGCCTCACATTTGGCTCACCTGACAAAACCATCACCGGTCTGGTTGTAGATTCCTTAGATTCTCCCATACCCGGAGCAACTGTTTCTATAAAAAATACAGCAATTGCTACACTTACCGATGCGGATGGCAAATTTAGTATTACGTTTCCGGCAACCATCGAAAATCCGATTCTGATAGTGCAGTTTATCGGTCTCGAATCTCAGGAAATTGTTATCGGAGAACTCGAGTATGTTCGTATCGTTATGGAGGACAGCAAAGAAGTATTAGATTCAGTGGTTGTTACGGCAATCGGTGTTACTATAGACGAAAAAAAAATAGGATATGCATCTGAAACAGCAGACGGTGATTCTGAAGAGGAGCACAGCGAAGCCTTTTTCGGAACACGCTCGTTAGGTGATAAATCGGAGACAAAAGACAGACGCACAAGTAAAGGCAGCGGACGCGCACTGTCAGGTAGTCGTTCCGGATTGCCTGTTTATGACGATGCCTCCGGATTGGATAAAGAGTCGTCCAAGAAGGAAAAACCAAAAGATATCCCTGTTTCGTCTGAAAGCACGGCGGGCGATGACGCAAAAGCAGGACTACTTACCGCAGGCGAAGTGAACGATTTTATGAAATGGAAACTTTGGAAAGATATTGATTCTTCTAATCTGCAAAGTTTTATAAGCACTTGGCGAATGAAACCTCAACATCGTTATTGTGTGCAAGTTACAAACAATAATCAACAAGGGTTGACCGATGCCTCTGTATATTTGCTTTCAAATTTCGGAGATACACTCTGGGCAGCTAAAACCGACAACACCGGCAAAGCCGAACTTTGGGTAAATATGACCAACTATGAAGAAAAAGCATTGCCCGAATTTGAATTGCGTGTTGAATATCAAGGTAAAACAGCCTTTGTTCATAATCCGAGAGAATTTCAAAAAGGGATAAATTTTGTAAGCATGGAGACAGCTTGCGGATTTCAGGAAAATGTTGATATTGCTTTTGTGGTAGATGCAACCGGCTCGATGGGGGATGAAATCTTTTATCTGAAAGCAGAAATGAGCGATATTATTGAACGTTTAGAAAAAAAATATACAGACATCAATTTGCTTACGGCATCTGTTTTTTACCGCGACCATACTGATTCATATCTGACTCTGCCAAGTGCATTTACCGAAGATGCTTCAAAAACCATTGAGTTTATCAAAGCTCAATCAGCAGGCGGAGGCGGCGACTTTCCCGAAGCTGTGGATGCCGGTTTGGAAGAAGCCATTGACCGATTAGAATGGCGTCCGGAAGCGCGCTCACGTATTTTGTTTCTTGTTTTAGATGCTCCGCCGCACAATGATGAAGCCTCGGTTGCCAAAATGCAAAAATTAGCTCGTAAAGCAGCCTCAAAAGGTATCAGAATTGTCCCGATTACGGGCAGCGGCACCGATAAAAGCACCGAATACCTTATGCGCTCATTAGCACTCGCAACCAACGGAACTTATGTTTTCCTGACAGATGACAGCGGCGTCGGCGGCGGGCATATCAAACCGACAACCGATAAATTTGATGTCGAATCTATGAATAAACTACTCATCCGTCTGCTCGACCAATATCTGTATCTGCCCGAATGTGTTACCGCAGATGAGCCTGATAATAAAGAAAATGAAAAGCGCGAAGACGAATACACTTTGAACGATGCGTTCGGTCCCGAAGTTACTGAGGCTAAGTTCTCGATTTTCCCGAACCCGACCGCCGGACCGATAACGATTAAAGGTCTTAAAGATTTGGAAGAAATTTTTGTTACAGATATGACCGGAAAAATCCTGAAACGAATCCCCACAAATGATGAATCTAAAATAGAAACGGACTTGGGTGAGTTTCCAACAGGGATATATTTTGTCTCACATGGCGAAGGAAAGGCACGAGTAGCCGAGAAAATAATTCTGCGGAAATAGACTTTGTTCATAAATAGTGCCTGTCAGAAAACGTATAAATACTTGATTTTATGTCAATTATACTCTTTTTTCAAATCGAAAGTATTGTCATATAGTAGTCAAAAATAGTCATTAAGTAGTCATTCGTAGTTTATTATTTAGTTTCAATCGAATTTATACAGAATTTCTTAAAACATTCAAGTCGAAATATCTCTATAACGTGGTGAAACTTTACACATAACCATTAAAAACTATTCAATTTCATAATTTTAGCCGATGTTTGATTTCTCACAAGTACTTGCGGTTATTCCCGCACGATACGCATCAAGTCGTTTGCCGGGCAAACCGCTTGCTTTGATTCATGGTAAACCGATGATACAACGGGTTTACGAACAAAGTTCTGTTGCGCTGCCAAATGTTGTTGTCGCAACCGACGATGCGCGTATTTTTGATTTCTGTAAATCAATGAAAATCAATGTTGTAATGACATCGTCCGAACATACAAACGGTACTTCGCGCTGTTTTGAGGCTTCGCAAATCTATGCCGGGCAAACAGGGCAAAGCTATGATACAATCTTAAACATTCAAGGTGATGAGCCTTTTATTGCGCCGGAACAAATTGTGCAACTTACCCAAATCTTCTTCGATTCAAAAGTCGAAATTGCAAGTTTGATAAAAAAAATTGAAAATCCCGATGACCTGCTTAATCCTTCTAAGCCCAAAGTTGTCAAAGCGATAAACGGTGATGCTTTGTATTTCAGTCGTTCGGCAATTCCGTATGTTCGTGATGAAATTGACCAACATTTGTGGTTGCAAAAACATACATTTTTCAAACATATCGGACTTTACGGATTTAAGGCAAACATATTGGAAAAACTTGTAAAACTCACAAGTTCACCTTTGGAGGGTGCAGAATCCTTAGAGCAAAATCGTTGGTTGGAGCACGGATTCAAAATTCGACTTGCCGAAACAGAATTTGAAAGTATGTCGGTGGATACTTTTGAGGATTTGGTCAAAATAAATAATCCGGATTGATTTTTGTGGAAACAAAACCAAATTAGCATCGTATAAACGAGTATAAAATCGAAATAGTATGAAACGCCTTATACATTTTATCAGCATCATTATTTTTGCGGTATTTTTTATCGCCCAAGCGGCTCAAGCCCAAAATTACGAATACGATTCGGAAACCGTTTATAAGTTGCCCGCACATTCGGAGCCTGCGGTTATCTATCCGAACCCGGTAACAGACAGTCGGTTTTACGTGAAATCAGAAAAAATTATCAGCTCAGTTGAAGTTATCAACATGATAGGGCAGACGATAAGCAAAATAAATAATGAAACCGGTTTGCCCTACAATATTTTGGTTTCGATGCCGGAATGTGACAAGGGGCTTTACATGATTCGGATTATTTACGAAGATAAAAATGCCGAAATCCAAAAAATTATGCTAAACTAAAAAAGAGCGATTATCGCTCTTTTCTTTTTCAGGTATGATACCGCTTAACAATACGGTTTACGGTTCAGGGTTGGATTGTTTTTAGTTCTGTCATTTAAAACAATCCTCCGTTGGTATAAATTTCTAACTGAACATCAGAAAAAGGTTCTGCAAATGCTGATTTACCGTTTTTTAAATTCGTAATTTTTCCGGTCTCAAAATTTACACGAATCATATCACCGTCTTGTATTTCAATGCTTTCCAAGGATTTGTATGTAACTATCGGGAAGGCAGCATTGATTGCATTTCGTTCGTAAATAGCGCCGTAAGATTCTGCCATAACAGCCTGAATACCAAGCGATATAAAACAATCTACAGCTTGCTGCCGCGAACTGCCGCTGCCAAAGTTTTTACCTACCATAACAATATCTCCGGCTTTAGCTTGTTTTGCAAAATTTTCGTACCCGGCTAAATTGTCGAACGTATATTGTCCCATTTCGGCAAGATTTGTGATTGCTAAATATCTGTTGTGAAAAATCATATCTGTATCTATGTTGTCTTCGTTAATCACCCAGATTCGTCCTTCAATTTCAACGGGTTTATTAGCCGCCGTATGTTCAACATTGTGCGCTTCCGCCATTTTTTTGATTAGATTTTCAGACGGTTTAAATACTGCCGGTTCGTTCGGGATGTCGTCAAATGTAGTGATATAGCCTGCAATCGCAGAAGCTGCAACCGTTGCGGGCGATGCCAAATACACGCTGCCCTTGCCTTGTTTGCCGGGAAAATTGCGGTTGCCCGTGCTGATGGTAATCTCGCCCGGACCGTTTTGCCCGACTTGCCCTGCCGCACAACCCGCACATCCGGCGTTCGAGAGCAGTGTCCCTGAGGCTTTGAAAATTCTGACTAAGCCTTCGTCTAAGCATTGTTGCCAGACGGCATCGGTTGAAGGCACAATTTTTAACACCACACCCGGAGCTACATGTTTGCCTTTCAGTATCTTCGCAACTTCTCTCATATCTTCAATACGTCCGTTGGTGCATGAGCCGATAAATGCCGAATCTATTTTTTGTTTCTTTTGAGTGGCAATATCAACGGTATCATGCGGCTTGCCCGGCATGGATACCATGGTTTTAAATGTTGAAACATCTAAATCAAACGTTTGGGCATATACTGCATCGGCATCGGCAAATACGCCTTCAATTTCTCGTCCGGCTCGTGTCGAACAGTATTCAAGAACTGCTTGATTCGGCGGGAATAATAAAATGATTACGCCCATTTCCGTTCCCATCGAGGCTATTGTAATGCGCTCATCCAAAGTCAGTTCGTCCACACATTCGCCGTATAGTTCGGCAGAGTAACCCAGTAAACTGTTTGCCCCGAACTTGTTTAGCAAATTCAACACCATGTCTTTTGCTGATATTCCGTTCGGTCGTTTTCCGTGCAGTGTTATTTTTACCGATTCCGGAACTTTAAACCACACTTTACCTTTGTTAAATGCAACGGCGATATCTTGGTCGCCCATACCTTGCCCGAATGCACCGACTGCACCCAGAATGTTGGCGTGCGAATCGGTTGTAACGGCAGTACTGCCCGGATAAGCAAGCCCTTCTTCAATCAAACTGTGTGTGCCGATACCATGGTCGATATCGAAAACTCTTATCCCCAAATCTCTGGCAAAAGTTCTGCATAAGTGCTGATTTACAGCATATTTTTGGTCTGACCCGGTCGGATTTGTGTCGAAGGTGAAAAAGGTTTTAGAAACATCTGCTATGCCTAAATTGTTTTCTTTGAGATGTTTAACAACGTTCGGACCGCCAAAATCTCTGGCAGCGCGTACATCAAGTTCGACATCTACAATTTCGCCCGGCTTCACGGACTCATATTTTGAGTGTGTCGCAATAATTTTTTCAATAATTGTCATATCAATTCTGATTATGGATTTGGGCACAAATTTAGCAAAACTAAGTCAATTTTGTCATAATCTTTCAGGATATTTTTTCAAATACATGTGGTTGTAACGGCTGTATTCAGAGCATAAATGTAATTTTAGGTAAAAGACGTTTCCTAAGCAACGTCTTTATAATCAATTAATTATTAACCAAAACACTTTTTGAATAAATATTATTGTCTGTTTTTATTACCAGAATGTAGGTTCCGTTTATTAATTTTGACACATCTATCAAAGCTTTATTTGTTTCAATAACCGTTTGTCCAGTAATACATACAACTCTAACATTTTTAATTTTCTCCGAAGTGCTGATGTGGATAAAATCATTAGCCGGATTTGGATAAACTGAAATCCTATCATTTTTAATTTCACTAATTTGTGTAGGAAGAGTTACAGTAATTGTATAGTTTTGAATATCTCCGTTTTGAGCATGCACTACATAGTTTACTTGATTAGTAAAGTCATTTGAAGTCAGACCGCTTTCCTGAAGTGTTATTCCGATATATGCATTCGCATATTCTGACAAAGTAAATGACGAAACTAAATTTGATACATTTGCGCCCTGAGGCATCTCTACATCAATGGTAGTTCCGGAAATAGTACTGTTGATTTGTCCGTCAATTTCAAAACTTAACATTTCTGCGGCATCGCTTAATTCTTGATTTGTAAAAATATAAGGTGTTTCGGCATTTCCGATTACTGAATTTATTTGAAAATTTTCGGAATTGATTAAAAGAATTTCCTCATCGGTTATAGAATTATATGCTTTAAATTCAAGAACGTCGTTTGAATTATTACTGTAAACCATCAGATAAAAAACATATCTTTCTACAGCTGAATTATAATAACCGGTTGCAACACCTCGACACTCGTTACCAACAAATGCGGCAACCAAATCGTTAGAACTTGTTGTTTCTGTATATTCAATAGATAAAACTCCGGTAATTGTCATGCTGTATGAATAGTCTTGTGGATTTACCGACCAATCCGGTATTTCTGCTTTTAATAAAACTGTAATTAAAAGCAAATTAAACAGTAAAATGTATTTTAACTTTTTCATTTTTATAAAATTTATAAAATTTTTGATAGTAAACCTTGTAAGGTTATTGAAACCTTACAAGGTTTTGAATAATGAATTTATTTTTTAACAATATTTACTGTTTGAATAAAATCACCTGATTTTATTTTCAACAAATAAAAACCTGAACTTAAACTGCTTCCGTCAAATTCTAAATTATTTGAACCTGAGTTTTGATATTCGTTAAACAAATCAGAAATCTTACTTCCTAAAACATTAAATAATTCAATTTTTACAATTTCTGAATTTGGTAAATTGTAACTTATTGAAATAAATTTATCGAATGGATTAGGATATGTTGTAACAGAAAAGTCAAAATTTGAGTTTTCGTTAATATCTGATGTTATTCCGATAATATTTAACTCAAAAGGATTTTCTATTGTTCCGGTAACTTTATTAATTGAAAAACTCAAATTTTCGGTAATATCATAAATTACATTATCGGATAAATCAATTAATTTGAATGTTAAATTTTCGTTAGCATTCCCATAAATAGTTACAAAATATAAATTTTCGGAATTAACAATCAAAGGTTTAGCTATACCACAACAAATATTTCCGGCAAAAACTCCAATAACATTATTTTCTGAAATATTAAAATCAGGAGGAGTATTGATTGTTGCAATTAACGACATATTGTTTTGATATTCTGCTTCTTTTAATGTCCAAGGCGTTCCGTAAACAGGTTCGTAGCCTTTTCCGATAATTGTTCCTTTATCGTATCCTGAGTTTGGATACGTAAATACATTTGTCGGATTTGAAGTTTTATACATATAACCAAATCCGGGAACTAAATAGGTTAAACTTCCTATCCAACCCAAATTATTATCATACATTGCAAATTGGTATTGACTTTTAACTATATCGTTTTGAGCAGATTGATAATATGCAAAAGCATCGTTCAAATACATATTTCCGTTAGGCGTAAATCCAATCCAGTTCCAACCTGTGTTTATTGGAATTTCAATTTCTTCCGGATTTAATTTTGCACCGTTGTAAACAAGTGTATTAGAACTCGCAAGTTTCATCATATACATTTCTGAATTATTGAAACCTTCGCCAAAAACTAACGAACCGTCCCAACCCAAATTTGTTGAATAATTTGCAAACAGAGTTTGACTCTTAATTTGGTCGCCGGTTTGTGCATTAATATTTTCCATTATTAGATTCACGTCTGATAAATCAGCGTTATCTAAATTAAACGACATCCATGTCCAACCGCTGTTTAAATTTTGATTAATACTGTAACTATTGTAAGTTTCAATAATTTGAGGTTCGGTAACAGTTCCAATAATTTCGTTATAAACAAATGATATTTCAGGTGTTACGTTTGTATGAACATAACCTTCTGATGCATTCCAAATTTTGAAACTTACATTTTCGCCAACATCGGTATTACTGAAAATTGTTAAGAAAACAATAAATTTATCGTAACCTTCAATATACAAATTTTGAGCAACACCACGACACTGCCCATTTACAAAAGCGGCAATTTTATCATTTTTGTTTGCTGAAAAACTACCGTCAATTTTTAGCTGACCAATTACACTCATTGAATATTGAAAATCTGAGGAATTAACAGTCCAATCCGGTGCAGGTTCAAAGACATTTACATTTACATTTAATTTTTCGGAATATCCAAAATCAGATGTTAAGAATAATGATAAAGCATATTCTCCAACGTTTACAACCGGGTCAACGGTGAATGTTAAAGTTTTTTCACTATCAGGTGATAACGAACCACTTACAGCGCTGCAACTTAACCATGTCGGTAAACCTGTTATTGAATATGTTTGGTTTGTTCCGCCCATATTTAATATTTTGGTTGTGAAAGTGTAAGGTTCATAAACTTCTTTTTCGATGTTTATTTCGGTTTCGTCCCAAACAACTGTATTTTGTTTTATATATGCTGTCCAAGTAACGGGAGAAGCAATACGGTTTTCGCGTAAATCTTCAACTCTTTCAACTGTAAATTCCAAAATACATTTTTCGATTAATGCCGCAGGTTCGTTTAAGTTGATAATGATTTTATCTTCGTTTACAACCCAATCGAAAGCAACATCTTGAACAGGACGTGCGTCTTTCAAATTCGGAACATTTATATTCGTTTCGCTTCCGTTTGTTGCAATTGCATCAACAGAGTTTCCGGTAATATCTTCGAGAGTAGGAATTAAGTCAATACCTAAACTGTTGTATTTATCAAACGGGAAATAAAGTAAGAGTCCCATTTCATCACCTTTTAGTTTTGAACTTAAATCTAATTCCAATTGTTTTGATGTGCGTAATAATTCCCATAAACGGAATTCGTCTATTAAACCGGTAAAATGTTGGTCGTAAGTTAAATTTGGAAATTGATAGAATCTTCTTGCACCCAAAGTTGCGCCTGCTGCAGATAAACCGCCAAAGTTAGATGCTTGTGCCGAGCCAACCATTTCACCGTCAATATAAATTGAAGCATTTGCATTTCTGTTTACAGCCAAAGCAAAATGATACCAAGTATTATCAGTATAATTTTTTTCGCTGATTAAAATAGTAACACCATTGTTTTTAGCGTAAAGTTTACCATTTCCGTCAAAACCAATTACCCAAATATTTTGGAAAGGAGTTTCGTCAGTTCCGTCGCCTTTTCCGTTTGAGAACAAAACTGTATTAGTTTGCGGTTCGGCATTGAAATAAAATTCCAAAGTAAAATTCATTTCAGGAAAAATTACTGTTGTGGTTGTGTTCAATTCAACCGAAGCAGGTCCGTCAAATTCTCGTGCAAAACCTGTCGGGAAAACTCTCCATTCAGCACCAAACAATGTTGCATGACGATTTCGTGCCTTATCCTGAGCCATTTCGCCTTTTGCTTCGTTCATTGTCCAGTATCCGCTTAAACCAATTTCGCTTCCCGAAAGTTCCTGATACATTTGAGCATAAATTGTAGAAAATCCTTGTAATTTTTCCCAAATTCTAAGTTCATGAACATATCCGTTGAAATAATTTGCATCAGATAAATCTTTTCCGAGAACCATTTTTCCGTTTGCTGTAAATGTTGAAGTTTGAAGAATATTAGTTCTTTCAATAACATCATTTACATACATATTAAATTCTTCTGCTTGTTGATTATAAGTTACGGCATAATGAAACCAAAGTTCGGTATCGGTATATTCATTTTGAGAAGTAATTAATTGATTTCCTGCTTTCAGATAAAATTTATTGTCGGCATCGAAACCAATTTCTAAACCATCTTGTGCAAATATAACACCTTGTTCGAGAGTTCCGCGTTTTGCCCAAAATTCAATTGTCCACGATTTATTGTCGAGATTTACACCACTTAAAACACTTGCATAACCATTTGTTCCATTGAAGAAAACACATGCCTGATGTTTTATTTCGTTTCCGTTAAGAACACCTCGAACAGAAAAATTGTAAGGCAGTAAAGCTCCTGCATTTATTGGTTCGTCGAAAGTAAGCATAATATCATCGCCCGGATTTAAAATTCCGCTTCCCGGTTGTGGAGTTCCAAAAACCATAGGACGTTTTACATCTTTTATTCCGCTTGCAACTATCGAACTATTTGTTGTATTATCAACACAAGTTGAAGTAATACGAACATCATAATTTCTGTCTTGCATTGATGATAAATCGAGTAAATAATTTAAAGTTGGTTGATTGTTGATAAACATTTTTGGTTCGTTAGCCGTATTGTATTCATCTTCATCAACATAATAAATCATATCGGTTGCCCAAACAGATGTTGAAGCCGGTTTATATTGCACCAATAATCTGTCGAACAAATTGTTAGATAAATTATAATCTTTGATTTTAATATTCAAAGTTGTATCTGTATTTGTATTTACAACCCATTGGTTAATAGGATTATCTAAAACAACTCTTGTGCAAACCGGTTGAAAATAAGCCGAAATTGCAACATCGGTTGAAACATTTCCATCGCACATAGAACTTAAAACTAAACGTATGTTTTCGTAATCGTAAATAGTTGGATTAACCATACTTACGCCAATAGTTTTATTAATTGTCTGTCCGGCAGGCAACATAACAATTCTACCGTTTGTAATCGGGCTACCGTCCATTTCAATTAAAGCACCGTTTTGATTTGAAGTTTCATCAACAGTTAAAAGCATCCAAGCATCTTCTTCTGTTTCACTGATATTTGACAATTGAAAATTAAATAAAGCCGGCATATCGGCAGAAACATTGGAAACAATTGCATTTTCAACAGTCATTTGCGGTTTTTCGCGTTGCATAGTTGCGGGTTGTAAAACTGTTCCGGGTTGATAATATTTTGTAACATAAGCATCTTCAAAAGGACAAGAAGTCTGACCTCCTTTTGTTAAAAATACAGGACCTGTTGATGTAGATGTTGATTGGTAAGGTGTTCTTACATCAACACTTAAATAATCACCGGCGTCGCCATCTGCCAAAGTATAAGAATATGAAGTGCTATTTTCTGTTTCTTCTGTTTCTCCGTATTTTGTGCCAAATGAAGTTTTAGTTTCAATTTTCATTTTACTTCCCATACCCATTATTTCAAAACCAACTTCTCCGGCAAGAGTTATATCTAAACCAAATTCGTATTCATGAGTTGTTTCTTCTGAACTTGAATTAGTTATAGATTTTTCGTAAGTAGTTCCACCGTCGAAAGAAACATTTTCAATTAAAACAGATTTTACTTTTTCCATTTCGTTGAGCATCAAGAAATATTCCCAATCGTAAATTTGTTTATTGAAATATTCAACGCTATCAACAAAAGTAATGCTATAATTCCAATCGGCAGGAATCGCCACATTGTAAGAATCGCCGCCAACACGACCATTCCAAACATCATTTCCCGTGCGGTTACGTCTTCCGTATTCAGGGTTTTCAGTATCACAAATAACACATTGGTAGATATCAGGATTATTTTGCATAACCAAATTTCTAACCATTTTTAAATTAGGAATTAAGTAGTTTTCAATATGATATTGTGAATACATAAACATAGTTCCGAATTCAGGGTTTACACGAATACCTTTTGTAATACCAATATCGTAAGTAACTCCATTATGTTCAAAAGTATTTCCTACCCAGTTTGAAGCATTTTCCTGAGTAATTGGTGCTACTGCAACCTGAGTTGAGACTCCATAAACAATGTTAGTTGCATGACCTACAAAAACATCACCATCTGCACCTACAAAATCAGGAGAATCGCTTGTTGACCAACTTTGAGTAGCTTCGTAAGTTGTTGAATTAGAATTTGAACCGGTATAACTATTTGTAATTGTTGTTCCTTGTTCAAATTCAGCAACTACTTCGGTTTCGGTAATAACTCCGGCACCAAAACCAGCCCATGTAACTATGCGTGAACCTAAATCAACATTCAAATTCTGACCTATTTCGCTGTTAAAAGAAAATTCACTTGATGTTGAATTTGTAACCGACTGACCTTGTTCTAATGTGCAAGTGCTTCCTGTTCCCGGAGGGTCACGTAAAATTGTAATTAATTTTTGTGGTCCGTTTGTAACAAAATTACTTCCGGATGGCATTCCGCCCAATACATATCCTTTGAAAATTTCGCCGTTTGGCTCCCAAGTAGTTGCTATTGCCTGATTTTGACCTGTTTTTGATGTTACATTAAAAGTAAGAACGTAGTCACCGATACCTCCTTGTGCAATATTTGGCAAACCACCCCAGAATGAATAAAATACATTACCATTTTCGTTTAATTCGTATTCATTTTTCTCTTTGTCAATTGCCAAAAAGTTTTGAATTTCGACTTTACCGTCATTAACCGGAACAATATCTGTTTGGTCTTTATCAACATTGTAATATTCTTCAAATACCGAAATTTTTGTAAGATATTGTTTACGTTGTTTGAAAACCGGATACAATGTTTTTAAATTTCCAAATTCGTCAACAATAGGTACAGAAGTTTCGTCATCAATTTGAAGTTCGGTTTCCCAGAAAATCGGTTCACCGTATTTATCAGTAACTGTAATATCAGGAGTTTCGCGATAAATAAAATCGTAATTTTTGTTATATTGAACTACATCAAAATAAGTTTCATCAAGAATAGTAGTGCTGTCGCTTTCGGTTTCAGTAATATATCCGGCTTGTGTTAAATCCATTGTAATGTAATGACTTTCATCAAAAATATAGTTTCCGGCAGTTACTGCTGTTACCAAATATTTTTCGGGAAGTAAATAAACTACAAATTCGCCTGTATTTTCATCGGGATAAATATTAATTTGTTTTGGTGAAAGATTATTTATTACATAAGCTGTTTGTCCTACGGAAGTTATTACATTATCTCTGTAAATTTCGTTATCCGACAAAATATTTACACCTGCGGTATTGTCGGTTAAATCGTAACCTTTTTGAGTTGTAATAGTTATAACTCCGTTTCCGAGATTATTAACAGTTTTTCCAAGAGCAATAGGTTTTTCAGCTTGAATAGGACCACCGGCAACTTTACCTACAACTTTTATAAGTGAATTATCAACAAAATTAATTCCGTTAATAGGTTGCTGAAAATTGTAATTTCCTGTTTCGGGGTAACGACCAATTTCAAAAGTATGTCCCTGCATTGCAACAGATATATTGTGGTATCCGATAGGAACTTGTATTTCGTAATTTCCGAATTGGTCAGTTGAAACAGGTGTTCCGTTTGCACGAACAACTATTTGTTCATCAATATACAAATATGCTCCTTCAACGGGGAAATATGTATCTTTATAAATTACATTTCCTTTAACAGTGAAAGAAGAAATATCTGTAAAGTTTTGATTATTAAGCACAATCGCACCATCGCCAATGTAAACACCAAGTTGATTTGGGTCGAATTGGTGAACGCCAAACATTGGAGTAAGGTTGAAAGTTTCACCGGAACCTTTGTAGCCAATATTTGAAATAGTATAATTTCCTGTTTCATTAGTTATTCCGCACAATCCAAGTTGGTCGTTGCTTGGAATGGTTGTAGCCCAAGTTGTATTTACCAAATCTGCATTATTTCCGTTGAAAGTTGCGTCAACATTTGACTGGTCAAAATCCCAATCGCTTACGCCTAAATCCATTCGCCAGTAACCAATGCAACCTTCTTCGCCGCCTGTCAGAATTCTGAAATAATCGGTATTAACCTGCAAACTGTCTTTTCCGTAGTCCCATAAACGAAGTTCGTCTAAGTTACCTGTGAAATTTTGTCCAACTATAATATTTTCAGTGCTTGAAAATAATTTTCCGGTTGCCGGAACTGTTTCAGAAGGAATACCATTTGCATACAAACGAATATTAGTTCCGTCGTAAGTTCCTGATATCTGCACAAAAGTGTCGAGTTTTAAAACATTTTCATAAGAAACTGTAAAAATTTGTTCTGCCTCGTTTTTAATCCGGAATTTTACCGAATTATCAGCATTACTGTAATACATTCCGTAGGCATTTTCTTTTTCAATTAAATCAAAATCGGACGATAAACTTGTAGGTCGAACATAAATTTCGCAAGTTATTTCGTTTTGAGGCATCAAAAGATTTTTATGTGCTACTGTAAACGTAGAATTTCCTGCAAAAGCAAGAGATTTTCCAACTGCACCTTGTGTTCGGGTAGCAACTATTTTTACACCTTCCACTGCAATACCTCCGGCGTAAGTTACTTTTCCGTTTACAACTCCTGTTGGAGTGCGATAACCAATACTCGAAATCGGATTTGTATAAATCAAACATCCGCCAAAATCTGTTTCTCCAATTATCTGATATTCGTATAAAACACCTGCATTACAAGAGTTATCATCGTAAGAAAAGAAATTTGCAAAATCGCTGCTGCTGTAAACAAGTGCTGTTGCTTGTTCCGAACCGTAAACCTTTCGGTAAATGTACCATTTATTAATAATATTACGATAACTTTGTGCTACATTCCACGAAACCTGAACTTTTGTGTTGTAATAACCTTTTGATATTACAAGGTCACCCGGAACGGTTTGTCCCAATTCAATCGGAGTTTCAGACGGTTTGTTTTTAACACCATTCACTAAAACGGCAGGATAATCGTTTGCGGAGTAATCTCTGCTTGTAATACCTGCATCTTCATCAAAAGGTAAATAAATGCTTTGGCAATTTCCATCATACATTTGATGCGACATATACAATGCCTTGATTTCGTTAAGCGAAAGCACTTTATTGTAAAAACCGAACTCGTCCATTGAACCTTTCCAGTTTGTTGTTCCTAAATTATTAGGATTTACGCCTAACCATAAGCCCTGACTTGAAAAAGTAATATCGTGAGTTCCGTTTTTTGTAATTTTTAAAACACCATTTACATATACTTTCTTCTCTTTGTTGGTACCGTTTCTTGTAACAACAACAAAACTCCACTCATCTGCCGGAAGTGCAAAACTTGTAGTTGCATTGTAACTTCCGTTTTCATAAGTTTGAAAAACATATTGATTGGTATTTGCGGCATCTTGCGTTATACGCCAGTTGTTGGCAGTTGTAGCATTTGCATTCACAATATTTACTCCGCTAAGCTGAGTAGCATCGGGTTTAACCCAAAAAGAAGCTGTGAATGTTTGAGTTAAAAGACGGTCGTCTCCGGCAGGAGCAACCTGAACATAATCATTATATCCATCAAAAGTGAGCATAAAATCTTTTTGAATTGGATATGGCTTTAATGGAGCACTCGACTCAACTCTAAGCACTCCATTTGTAAGTGTTCCGTCTAAATTATTTACGGTTAAATTTTCGGCAGTTGTTCCGGTTTCTTCGTTAAAGTTATAGTAAGCCATCAAACCGGTTTCTGTTCCGGTAAGTTCGCGTTCCATATATTGGCGGATTTCTTTGTTGCTACGGGCTGTGTTCCATACGTGGACTTCGTCTATTGCACCATTAAAAGTATTACTTCCACAATAATCTTCGCCAATTTTAAAGGTTGATGCCGGACTTGATATAATACCTGCAGTTGCCACTGCGGTAACTTCTTGAATAAATACACCGTTTCGATAAAACTTCGCTTTATTATTACCATCCCATACCACTGCTACATGCTGCCATTCATTTGCTTTTAAACCTGAAACCGTACACCCATAACCTGATTTATTATGTAAAGTTAAATAAAATTGACCGTTCCATATATAAAATGTGTATCCTTCAGTTCCCGCGGCATTTCCCTTTGAAATAATTGTGTGGTAATTTAAATGATTAGGATTTATCCATGCTTCCAAAGTAAAAGCAGAAGTCATATTAAGTGAAGTACCAGTTCCACAGTCCACATAATCATCAGTTCCATCGAAACTCAAAGCACTGCCTTGCGTGGTGTAGAGTTGGGTTGCTTTACTGTTTATTCCCATGTTCGGGCTAATTTGTCCGTTCTTTACTGCCCACACATCAAAATAATAGGTTGTGTTTTTGTCTAAACCTGTAATTGTAACTTCTGTTCCGTTGCCCATATTGCGGCGGTTGTAACCTGTAATTGGTGTTCGCAATAAAGCGTCTTCGGAAACTGTAAGTAAATAAGTATCGGGGTTTCCGCCGCATTTTATTTTTACAATTATTGAATTTGCCAAACCCGAAGCGGCAACAAATTCGGGACGCATTCCTGCACGGCTTTCTACCCAGTTGCTGTTGCTGCCTGTGAGTGCAAAAGTGTTTAGTGTTCCGTTGTTTCCATTTTGAGTAATGTCATTTAAAATTGTAAGTCCGGTGTTTGTGCCTCCTGCTATACCGTTGTTAAAATTGTAATATACTCGTAAACCGCTTTCTGTTCCATTGAGTGGCGATTTCATTGCTGATTGTATTTCGGCTTCATTAAGTGGTTTTGTCCAGATTGAAATTTCATCAATTTTGCCGTGGAATGGTAGCCCGCCACTGCTCAACGTTCCTATCTTAGTAGCTGCAGCACCACTTGAAACAATTGTTCCCGAATGATTAACCGTATTTTCGAGATTACCATTTACATACATTTTAAGTTGAGTACCATCGTAAGTTCCGGTTATATAATACCATTCACCAGGTGTTAAAACTGTTGTGCCGTAAACTGACGGCCAAACACCGGCAACATTTGTACAAACAGCAAAATGCGGTTTACCGTTATTACTAATTCTGAAGAATAATTCACCATGATCTGTAGCGTCTATTTTTGCAAAAATTGTCCCATAATTGGAAAAATTAGTTATATTTACCCATGCTGAAATACTTATTTGCGAGGAGCCATTAAAAGACATGTCGGTAACTGCAATATAATCATTCGCTCCGTCAAAAGCAAGTGCATTATCCGAAAAGCCGAATTGCAGCACACGTTGGTTGAGTGACTCTGTAACCAATAATTTGTTATATATTTTGTCATAAAAAATACCTCTGGGTCCGTTCATTCCGCTTTGCGTAGTAGATGAGGAGGCAGAAGTAAAGTCCGGATGCCCCAAAACTCCGGAAGCTTTAGCGCCGTTTGTCAGGTTTACAGCATTTTTAAATATCATAACACGATGATTATTGTAATCAGTTACATAAAGCGTTCCACTGCCATCGGAAGTCATCGAGCTAAGCGTATGAAATTTTGATTGATTACAACCGAAAGTATTTGATGTGAAATCGGTTTGTCCCAGCACAGCATCTGCATTTGCAGAATTTGCTTTGTTTGCAGCATTGTCGAAACGTAATACACGATTATTCAGCCAATCACTTACAAACAAGGATGTTCCAATCATGCAAATACCTTCACCATTGTCCCATGAATTTTGTGTGCAATTGCTTGAATTTACTACTCCGAGAAATCCATCAGGTGTTGCATTTCCGCTCACCAAATTAGCGGCATTAAAACGATATACTACATCTCTTCCGGCATTAGCAGCCCATAAATTTCCTGCATCATCAAAAAGAATTTGATAAGTTTGCGTCAAATTGCCATCTGTGGTGAAATTAGCAGCGCCAATTACTAAATCGGCAGAAGGTTTATTACTCGAAATAGACCATGGGTTTGAAAATCTCAAAATACGACCATTTCCCATATCAGTCACCCACAAATTGTAATTAGCGTCTAAAGCAACATTTTCAGGATTATGAAAGCAACTTGCGGAAAGTCCGCCATTATCGACAGAGTTTGAAGTAAAATCGGGTTGACCGAAAACCAAATCGGCAGTTGGAAAATTGCCTGTTAATGGATATGGAAAACGCAAAACACGAGAGTTGATAAAATCAGCCACATACATTTTTCCATGCACAGCATCAATAGTAATACCTAAAGGACCATTTAACTTTTGAGAAGTAACACCGCTTGTGCCGGTAGTAAAATCGGGTTGCCCTGCCACAAATTCTGCCATTTGCCCGTTGGTGAAACTTGCGAATGGAGAAAAAACTTCCTGTTTCGGATAGTTTACGGCTTCGGAAGCAATCCAGTTTGAAGTTGTTCCGGTGAGTGCAAAATTATTCAGAGTTCCGTTGTTTGATGAGAATGAATAATCCAATAAAGTAGTAAGTGCGGTATTTGTGCCGCTTGGGTTACCTGTGTTGAAATCGTAATAAGCAAGCAAATCGGTTTCTGTTCCGGTAAGAGTTCTTTCCATAGTTTGGCGGATTTCTTTTTGCGAGCGGGCTACGTTCCAAATCCTAAACTCATCTATATTGCCTTTAAAGTAAGCATCAGAACCCCAATTACTTTTGCCCATAAAGCACAAAGTTCGGTTTACATTTGGTATAGTAACACCGGTTTTTGTGCCGACTAAAATTCCGTTTACATATAAATACATAGTACCGCCACTTGCAACTGCGGCAATATGAACCCAACTGTTTAAAGGAATTATATTACTAACGGTTAATGCCTGTCCCGTTGCACCATTATAGATATTAAATTCTAGTTGATTAGATGTTGTGGTATTGCATAAAAATATATTATTACTACCTGCTCCACTTCCAAAATCGAAAATTCGGGAATTATTTTTTAAATCTTTCCATTTTACCCAACCTTCAATGGTAAAATTGGTTGAATTTAAGTTTATAGCCGGTAGAGTTACATAATCATCAGTTCCATCAAAAGCAAGAGCGTTTCTTGCGGTTTCATAGGTTTTGGTGTAAATATTCTTTATTGGTGATTTTGCTATTACAGTGCCTGTTTCTTGTCCCGAGATTTGATAATAATAATTGGTATTCATATCAATACCTTGATTTACAGTAAAGGTGTTTACATTACCAATGCTGATATTATTATAACCTGATAAAGGATTGCCTAAATCGCTATTTTCGCTTACGGTAAGAATATAGTTGTCAAGATTAGCACCAACAGGATTTTCCCAGTTTATTGTAAAAGCATTATTTTCAACAGTTTGCGAAGTAACATTGATATCATAACAAAACACACTTGAAATAACATTGCTTAATTCGGAAGTTCTAAGACTATTAATGGCTCTTACTCTGTAATAATAAGTTGTACCCGGATTTAAGCCGGTTACACTTCTCCTATCTGTATTTCCTACATTTTGATTAAATACAGAAGTTGTAAAACCCGGATCAGTTGAAATCTGAAGTTCGTAACTCGTTGCGTTTGTTGAATAATTCCATCTTGCAGTAAAACTATTGCTTGTTACATCTATTGGCTCAAGTGCCACAGGCGGATTAAGTAGTGTCTGAGTTGTAAAATCAGAACAATAAATAATTTTAACACTACCATCACTGTACTCAATCGCTGACCTTATCCAGTATTGTGTACCCGGAGCTAAACCGGTTACATTAAAGTAACCCGATTGGGAACTACTAATCCCCCCCCACACCTTAGTACTATATGATGAATTACTATAAACGTCAACGTAATAATTGTAAAACGCACCACTTATAGAATAATTTACATAAAAGCCGGTTGAACTAAAATTTGTTGGATACAATGAAGAACAATATGGCTGTGCGTAAGCATTAGAGTTAATAACTAATGCCAATAGCACTGCAAACAAGGTTCGGTAGAACCACTTAAACCCTCTGCTCTCAGCAGGGAGTTTTTTTCTTTGTAAATGTACTAAATTTTCCATGTTTTGAATTTTTAATTAATATTTAAAATTATTTTATTTGACTTAATAAATTTTGAGTGATTTAACCCAAAAAAATGAAATCTCAACACTGATTGTCTTGGAATTTCTTGTGCAGAAATTGTTTTCAGCCTGCTGATTAACAGATGTTTAAGCATATTCGGGTAATTTATTATTATTGAAAAAATATAATTATTCCATATTTGCAAAGTTACAATACATAAATCACCTGTAATCAAAATATACCTACACAAAACTTTCACAACTACCTCACAAAACTTTCACAATTTGAAAAAAGACTAATAAAAAAAGTGGATATTTGATTTATTTTTTTAATTTTGGGGGATATATTTGTTATAAAAATCAGAAATGAAAAAACTAATTCTCGTAATATTATTTTTATCAATAAATTATTTTTCTTTTTCGCAAAATCAAGCAATTGATAGTTTGCTTAATGTTGTTAGAACACAAAACGGTAAAGAAAAAATTGAAACTTTACTCGAATTATCATCAAAACATCTTAAAATAGATTTAGAAAAAAGTTACGAGTACACTAATGAAGCGTTAAAATTATCTGAAGAACTAAAAATATCCGAGTTGAACAGCAAAATTTATAATTCATTTGCACTGTTAAATTATTATAGAGCAGAATACGAAAGTTGTAAATCAAACTCAAATTTAGCAATTCAATTTTCGGAAAAATTTGAAAACATTGAACAAAAAGCTGTAAGTTACAGATATTTGGGTTGTATATATCAGGTACAGTCAAATTACGATTCTTCGTTAATTTCATTCGAAAAAGAAAAAGAAATTCAAATTAAATCGGGTACTAAAAAAGATTTGGCATCTTGTTATACAAACATAGGTCTTGTATATCAGTTAAAAGGAAATTTTAAAACAGCTTTGGAAAACTATTTACTGGCAGAAGAATTATTTACAGAATTAAACGAACAATCGAGTTTGATTTCGCTTTACGGTAAAATAGGTGGACTTTTGGTAGAAGAAGAGAAATATGAAGATGCAGAAAAATACCTCTCAAAAGCACAAAACGAATGTGTAAAAAATGAAAATTATACTGATGCCGCAAGATTTTGTAACGCAATGGGGGTTATGTATAAGAAAAAAGCAGAATATCAAAAAGCAGAAGAAAAGTATAAGCAAGCACTTGAATATCTTTTAAAACAGCCAAGTAAACAGGTTGAAGCAGCTGTTAATACAAACATTGGTTTACTTTTCATTGAACAAAAACAATATGACAAAGCAATTGAATATCTGAAAAAAACTGCAGCTCTTGCAGAAGAAATTGGAATTAAGTATATTGCTGCCACTGCAAATCATAATATCGGCGAAGCGTATTTTTATAAAAAAAATTATTCTGTTTCTTTGGAATACTATCTGAAAGCACATCTAATTTTCATTGAAATAGAGAGTTATCCCGAAATATTAAAATCATACCAAGCATTGATAAAAACTAATAAAAAGCTTAATAATTCCGGCGTAGCACTTGATTATTACGAAAAATACGATTTTTTGAAAGATTCAATAAATCAAGCAGAACGCAGTGTTTCGTTAGATTCGTTGCAAACTGTTTTCGATACAAAATATCTGAAAACCGAGAATTTGGTTTTGGAAAAAGATGCAGAAATCAAGAAGAAAACAATTAGTAATCAGCGAATATTAATATTTTCGGTTATTGCAATTTTGCTCCTTGCCGGAATTTTAATTGTTTTAATTATTCGCAACAGTCGGATAATGAAAAAGTTTATTGCAAAATTATCGGAAAAAAACGAAGAAATTTTGCAACAATCAGAAGAATTGCGTCAAATAAATGATAAACTTGTAGAACTATCAAATTTTAAAGAAGGGATGATGCAGATGATAATCCACGACTTGAAAAATCCACTAAACATATTACAAAATATCAGATTATATGCTACCGACAGACAAATTGAAAAAGTAGAAACAATATCATACTCAATGCTAAATCTGATACAAAATATACTTGATGTTTACAAATACGAAAAATCAAGAATTAATTTGAATTTTGAGAGTGTACCGGTTTTGAATTTGATAGAAACATCTTTAAAAGAAATTAATACATTAGCTCAAAACACAAACATACAAATTGTGAATAATTTGGACGAAAAAATAAGTGTAAAGTGTGATATTAATGTCATTAACCGTGTTTTGATAAATCTATTCACAAATGCTGTAAAATATTCACCTTCAAATTCGGAAATTAAAATTGAGGTTGCTGATTATCAAGATGAAATATTATTTTCTATCACAAACCAAGGAGAAGAAATTCCGCCGGAATATCTCGACAAAATTTTCGATAAATTTACACAAGTTGGCAAAAATGCAAAAAAATACTCCTCCGGTTTGGGCTTGTCTTTCTGCAAATTAGCTATCGAAAGTCATGGTAAAATAATTAAAGTTTCATCAGAAAAAAACAAAACCACATTCACATTCAGTTTACCAAAAGCAGAAAATTTTGAAGTTCAGGAATTAGAAAAAATTGAAAATAAAAGTTCGGCTATAAATTTATCTGAAAGTGAAAAAAATGCAATTCAACCTTATATCAAGGAACTTTCTGAGATTCCGATTTATAAAATTTCAGCAATAAACTCGGTTATCGAAAAAATAAAAACCGAAAATCATTCAGAAATACTCATAAGTTTGTGTTCCGAAATTTTAGAAACAGTTGCGAAGGGAAATGACGAGAAATTTCAAAAAATTATCAGTAATTTAAGGACTTAAAATGGAAAAAATTTATAAGATTTTGGTAATTGACGATGATGCAGAAGCTATTTTTGTAATCAATCAAATATTATTAAAATCAACTAATAAATATGAAATTCTGAACGCTTTTAATGCAGAATCTGCCCTTAAAATTATTAAAAATGAAATTCCGGACTTAATTATAAGTGACTGGGATATGCCGAATATTTCAGGTATTGAACTGATTAAAAAATTAAAAAACAATTCCGAAACTGCCTGTATCCCTGTAATAATCTGCACCGGAATGATGAAAAGTTCGGAAGATTTATTATTAGCTTATGAATCCGGAGCAATTGATTATATCAGAAAACCTGTCGTCGAATTTGAATTAATAGGCAGAATTAATGCAATGCTCAGATTTACTGAGTCATATAAGCATTTTATAACCAAAAAAGAATCCTTCTTTGAAAATGAAAAAAAATTTCACGAAGAAAAAATTGAATTAATAAATACTGAATTGAACAACCGAATTTTATTAATGAATAAATACAACGAACTATTAAAAAATATTTATGACACATTAACCAAAATTCCGCATTGCACAAATAATCATCTATGTAAACCTTTTATAGATGAAGTATTTAAAAATATTGAATGTTTAAATTTGAATGAAAAATGGGAAGAACTATTTATTTCTTTTGAAAAAGTAAATCCAAACTTTTTTACTAAAATGTTGCAAAAATATCCCGATTTAACAAAATCAGAATTAAAAATGGCAGCAATGCTTAAACTTAAACACACAACCAAAGAAATTTCGGCAATTACCGGACAAACAGTCAGAGCCGTTGAGATGACACGATTTCGATTACGCACTAAAATGGGTTTAAAAACCGACGAGAATATCGAAAATTATTTATAGCACGAAACACCTCACGTTAGATATATTCCGATAATCGCAACTTTTTTTTATCTTAGTGTAACTTGTTGAAATTAAGTGATTTAGTTCTAATGTAAATCGTCTAAATGCTAAAATCTAACGAAGTTTCCATTCAAAATGTAATAAGTAATCCCGCCTGTCCATAGCAATATCATAAGCCATGTGAACCAATAGTATGAAAATTTCCTGTTCTTATGCCGGATAAAATACATCAGAGGCAGGATGCTGAACACTCCGCCTAAAAGTTCAAAAATGTGTAGCGTTTTTTCAGGAATTCGCCTGAGTTTTTTTTGTGCTTTCCGTTTGTCGGATATAAAAATGAGTGCCGATATTATATTTACCGCAAATAAATAAAAAAGGAAATAGACGTTCATATTTTTTTAAATTTTTTTAAATTTTACAAAATTTTGACACAAAGTAAAGAAGTTTTTTTACTTTTGGCTGAAAAAAATGAGATGAAACTGTTTTTTTTAAGAAGTGCGTTTGTTTTGATA
The DNA here is from genome assembly GCA_020720705.1 of Acetofilamentum sp. GTDB lineage: Bacteria > Bacteroidota > Bacteroidia > Bacteroidales > JAADGE01 > DYOJ01. The sequence continues at coordinate 2,619 of DYOJ01000001.1, read as the reverse complement.
CTGTTTTGGGTTTCGTGCAAACCTGCAGATACACTCGAAGAGGCTTTAGATGAACCTGAAAATGTGCACAATTTGGATTTATCCTATCAGAATTTGGATGCCTTGCCCGATGATTTTACAAATTTAACTGACATTGAAACTTTGAATCTTTCCGGAAATAAGTTCACTTCAATTCCGCCGGAAATATTCCGATTGGTCAATCTGAAATCGTTGAATCTCTCTCGAAATCAAATAAATAGCATACCCGATGATATTTTGAAACTTAAGAACTTGGAACATCTTTCGTTAGCCTCAAATCCCTTGGATACTTTTCCGGTGGTTTTGACACAACTCACTTCGCTTACGCACTTGAATATTGCACACTCCCTACTTCGAAATTTGCCCGAAACTATCGGAAATTTGCAAAATTTACAGGACTTAAATCTGGCGTGGAACGACATCCAAAGCCTCCCAAATACATTTTTTAATCTCAAAGCATTGAAATTGGTGCGTTTATATCGAAATCCGATTCCGATACTGAAACACAGCGAAATCCGGAAAACCTTGCCCGAGACCGAGTTCCGTTTCAGTGTTATTTTAACTGAAGATACCGCAAATTTTTACCTGAATAAAGGTGCTCAATTACAGGCTCTTAACAAAAATGATGAGGCAATTTTCTTTTACACAAAAGCGATTATTGAAGACCCCGATTTAGCATTTGCATATCGAAACAGAGGAATAGCCCGACAATCGAACGGCAACATTGATGCAGCACTGCGAGACTACAACAGAGCCTTAAAATTAGATGCGAAATTACCGGTGGTGCATTACAACAAAGGTCTTATCATGTATGCGCAGGGAAAACAAGATTCAGCGTGCATTTATTGGAATAATGCCGAAAAACTTGGCTTAAAACAAGCAATTCAAACCATTAAATTGTATTGTAAATAACTGAAAATAAGACATGTATGGCAAAATATACAAAAGATAAAATAACTCAAAAACCGATTGATAAAACACCCGAAAAATCGTCCGATGTGGTGCCAAAAACGGGCGTGACAATTCCCTTGTTTAAGCCAAGCATGGTTGAAATTGCACTTTTATATCTGTTTGCAAGTATTTTGTCCGTCATTTTGATAAACAACCGAACTTCCGAGTTGAATAAATATATTTCCGTGTCCGATGAACTGAATATCATTGACGGTGTTACGGAAGGGGTTGAACAAAGCGGCATACCGTCTTGGTTTTCAGACCTTAATACTTCGGATACCGATTATTTTGACAACATTGTTTTGCGTCCGTACCGTCTCGAATGTCATCTTCGCTATCCGTTTTATAACTATGCTACTGATAATGATACGTTTGATTGGAAATCGGAGTCGAATTTGTGGTATTTTTATGCGTTCATTTTGAGCTTTGTTTTGCTTGCGGCGTGGCGAAAAAGTATGCGTCAATTATTCCCTTATATTGCTGTTTTTCTGTTACTTATGTCAATTTCTGTTTGGACTGCCTCCGCATTTCATTATGTCCGTTATTACGCTTACTTGATCATGGCAAGTGCTTTTTCGCTCTATGTGGGTGTGCTTGTTTTTGCGACCAATCGAATTCGGACTTTGTTCAAACTTCTGCTACTCGGTTTACTTGCTGCGTTCCCGACTTTGTTTCATTATCAGGGTGCATTTATGCTGTTTTTGTGGATACCGGCAATGGTTTATTTGGCAGTTAAGCGCGTTCGTGCCGAAAAAAATAAACGAACACGAACCCTTGTGCTCATCATTTCCGCTTCATTCCTGATTCCCGCCGGCTTTTTGATAAAGAAATATATCCGCTCGGCATTATACCTTTTTAATCCCGATAATTTTGACGATGTTTTTGTCAAATTTTTTGAATTATCCGTTTCGTCCGATATTTTTACGCTCGTATTCTTCTTCGGATTACTCGGAGCTTTGTTTTTTTCGTGGAAATATCTTACTTATGCCGAGCGTGCACTGATTTTGTTTTCCGCATTCTTGTTGATATCCAGTTTAATCGGTGCCGGTTTACTCATGGGGGCAGAATATTCCGAGTATAACGGAGCAAACAGATATTTAACCTTTTCGCATGTTATGTGGCTGATACTTAATGCTTCATTGGCGTTAGCTTTTGTGAAATTTCTGTCTCAAAAATTAAAGTTTGTGTTTATATATTTAGCAAGCCTTGCCGGCATCTGTGCTTTGTTTTTTTATAATGTCGTAAATTTTTCGCCTCTCGAAAAGCGATACTACAATTTCAGTATTGTTCCTGTTGTCGAAAAAGCAGACATCGAATTTTACCAAACTGAACTTGCAGACATAGATTATGCCGTAGTTTCTGCACACACTGCGCTGGCAAAAGCTGTGTTTACAAATAAAGAAATTATCACCCAAATAAAATTGGCGGAAACTTTACAAAATACGGAATCGGAATTGCCTGAATATCTGGTGTTTTATTACATAAATGCCGATATTTTATCTGAAGATATGACAAATTTGCTTCGGACTTCAACCTCGTTCAGCACAGAGTTTATGTTGTTGAAAACAAACGAATTAAAGAAATAACGTTACTCGAATGAAAGCAGAAAATCCTGTATTTGCTTACCTGTTCAATACCTTCGATTTTCCG
>DYOJ01000094.1 GCA_020720705.1 Acetofilamentum sp. | reverse complement strand
TGTTGTTCAATATCTTTTGGAATTGGAATTCTGTTTGTTACTGGATTATCAAATTGCATAGTTCTTATTGCTTTGGCAAAAATAAAACGATAACAATACCAATTTAATAATTTTGAATTAAACAATAACCAAAAAACTTTACTATCGTAATCTTTGTAAAATGTTACTTGATTGATAGTATCAACAATTGCATAATTTGTATTTATCGGTAAACAAGCTGTTATTTTAATATGTGGTGTCGGGTTTTCAATATGTGCTACAAGCCTTTGAACCAAAATAGAATTTTCTTTAATGAAATTTTTTGTGTCATTTTTAATTAATTCATAATCTACTTTTCCTTTAATTCCAATAATACCGTTTCTTTGAATTTCAGCTCCACCTATAACCTCACAATCTCCGGTGTAGCATAAAAATTTTTGAAAAATTCCGCCTCTCGAATTAGTTGCAATATCTTTTATAAAAAAGTTTAAATTATTGATTTTCAGACCTATTTCTAATTCTGTTTGGGTAATATCATTGAGTAAAAAACCGAATTTTTTGTAATTTTCTTTTTGAATATCGCTTAAAATTACAACTGTTTGCTCTTGAAGTTTTCCGTTATTATAAAAGTTCGAATTTATATTTTTCTGATAAAACAACATTATTTGTTCTAATAAAACTTCTTTCCAAACTTTTTTACAATCAATTATTTCTGTAATATCGCTAATTAAAAAATCTCTGATTTTTTCGTAATTTGAAGCAAAAGTAAAGGCTTTTGGAATTATAAAACCGAATAAACCATTAGTTTTCAACAGTTTATCGTAAGACAATTTGATAAATGAAATTACAGTTTCGCTACCGCCTTTTATGTAATGTTTGTTGAGATATTCTTGAACTTGTGTCTCTAATTTTGCACCATAGGGCGGATTTCCGATAACTACATCAAAGCCTACATTTTTAGTTTCCCCGTATTTAGCAGTCGGTTCCGACACACTATTTAATTTTTCTACTATTTCGTACAATTTTTTGGTGTGTTCGAGTGATTCTTTTGATAGTTCAATTGCCTTTTCGGCTTTTTCCTTTGCTTTTTTTGAATGTTCTTTTATTTCGGTCAGATAGTCGGGTTTCTCGGGTGCTTTTTCGACTATCACTGTTTCCTGTATGTTTTCACCAAACACTTGCGGAAATTCTTTTGCCCAATTAAATGCTTTACCTCCGGCTATTTCGGGGTCGTCAATCAGAGAATCTCCGCATTTTATGTTGCCGTTCAGATTTGATAATTTTCTGCCCTTTTGTGCAGTTCTGAGCCACAACGAAAGTTTAGCAATTTCAACACTTTCTTGGTTAATATCAACACCATAAAGATTATTTTCGAGAATTGATTTTTCAGTGTCAAACAATCTTAATGCTGTTCCTGTCAGTTCGGCAATTAAATCGTCTATCAGTTTATGCTCGGCAATTAAAAAATTAAGTGCTTGATTTAAAAATGCACCGCTACCGCAAGCGGGGTCAATAATTTTTAAGGACTTAAGCCATTCTTTGTAGGTATTTAGTTTGTCGAAAAGCAATTTACCTTTTTCGCTAAATCCTTTTTTATTTTTGTAAGTTTCGTCAAATTCTATTTCAAAAATATCAAGTTCTCTGCGCTTATTTTCGCAAAGTTTTCCCAAGGTGTTTTCTACAATGTATTGCGTTATGTATTTTGGGGTGTAAAAAACGCCGTCTTTTTTTCGTTTGCTTGTTTTAGTAACTTTAAAATCAAGGTTTTCAGATAATTGCTGTTCAATCTCTTCTATTTCCGAAAGCGAATTTTCAAAAATATGTCCGAGAATGTTAACATCAACTTCGGTGCTAAAATCGTATTGCGAGAGTTTCAGGCTGTCGTTTCTGAGAATTTCATCGTCAATTTTTACGTTATCCAAAATTTCGTCGGGTGCAAACAAACCGCCGTTATAGGAAGGAATATCATCAGCCTTAATTTTACCTTTACGACCGACATTCATATATCCGAAATATTGCTTGTAAATGTCGTAAAGTGGTTTTTCTGCGTCTAAATCAACTAATTGCTGATGGTGTTCAATAATTCTTGAAATGGAATTTGCAGGTAAAAGTCCGCTGTCTTCGGCAAAAAATATAAAAAGTAAACGGTCTAACAGTTTTTGCGATTTTTCAAAAAGTGTTAATTTTTCAACTTCGGGATTGTTTTTGATTAGATTTTCAAATATTTTGTATTTAAAATCGGAATAATCGTTGTAAAGTTGCTCGGAAATTTTTTGCTCGTGAAAACGTGTTTCTTGTTTTATTGTAAGCGGCAAATTAGAAAAAATGCTGTCTTTGTTTAAAATCAAATACAAAATTTCAAATTCCGATTTAGGCAAATTGAATAAATCAAATTCTTCGTATTCATTGGCATAATCAATATAAAAACGAAGTTTTTGAAAATTTGAAGTGATTACATATTTACAGCCGGATTGATTATTTTTGTAGTTAAACGCTTGCTGCGTAACGCTAGTAAGGTCTTTTGTAGAAGTTGATTTTAACTCAATTACGGTTAAAATTTTATCGTTGTATATAATTGCTCCGTCTGCCTTTTTGCTGTCGGCGGTGTTTTTTAATTCTCTTACAAGATTAAAATTGTCGTTAGGTTTTAGCGTATAACCGAACACTTCAACAAAAATATCACGCAAAAAACCGTCCTGATATTCTTCTTCTTTGAGCGTTTTTATTTTCTCAATTTTATCGGGACTGTAATTTTTCTTAAAGACCTGAAACGCTTTTTCAACGGCTTGTTTATCAAGTCCGTTTAAATGCTTTTGTATAACTGATTTTTGAAATATTTGCATTACAATATTACTTATTTTGTAAGATATTTTTTTTTGAAATCATTTTCTATTTGCGTAATTTTTTCTTTAAAGATGTTAAAATACTTATCATTTTTTACTATTTCTATATCACCAAATTCAGGCAAATTTAAAAATGCTTCAAATTCATTACCAACAGAATTCAGAAGAGGATACAATTCTGCCCCTAAAATACGAAATTTTTCTGATAGCCGAGCTAAAACATATCAGGATTTTGGTTGTTTTAAATTTTTTAGTTGTTCTTTAACTTTATCTGGTATCATGTCAATTTTGAAATGACGCTACATTGTCCTAAGGACGAATGCAGGTCAGTTGAGACTTTCCATCGTCCGATACTATATAAATACTTAACAATCCGCAAATCAACACATTTGCAAATTAACAAATTTCCTAATTAACACATTTCAGCTTTAATGTTAAGAATAATCGCTCAAATCTCTTCCTAAACGGTTTTTGCTGTTGCAGGTTTTAATTTTGCAATATCGTTGTCGAATAAATACATTTTTGCTTTATCATCGCCCAATAAGTTTAGTTTATCAATGATTGAACGGAACAAACTTTCCTCTTCAATTTGCTCGGTAACATACCATTGCAGGAAATTGGTTGTGGTAAAATCACGTTCGTCCATACATCTGCCTACCAATTCGTTAATTGCTGATGAAATAACAATTTCATGTTCGAAAATCTCATTAAATAATGCAGAAATTGATGCGTAATCATATTTCGGACTTTCAACAACCGATGCCAAAGCCTTTCCGCCTCTGTCGTTTACATATCTAAATAATTTCAGTGCATGTATGCGCTCCTCTTCGGCATGAATGTATAAAAATTCTGCTGAACCTTTATACCCGTTTACCTCAGCCCAAGATGCCATGGCTAAATACAGATGCGATGAAAAAAATTCGAGCTTAATTTGCTCATTTAATGCGGATTCAACTTTTTTTGATAACATTTTTATTAGATTTTTATAGGTTCAACAAGAACAGTGCAAAGTTACATAAATATTTAAATTTTATGAAAATTGATAGAGAATAATTCAATGGCGTTTAGTTAAGAACCTTTCAAACGGTCGCAGACCTTTGAAACGGTTTAAGACACGCGCTTAACTATACGGTATGGAATATGATTTGTTTAGCAAGTTTTTTTATCTCGAATCAAAGAAAATGCTTATCTTTGCAATGTTAATCAAAGAAAACAAGAAATGAAGAAAATTGCATACTTTTTTGCCATAATCTTATTGGTTGCAATAACATCTTGCAAAGAAGACAAAGAAACAACAGGTACGATAACGGGCACAATAACAGACGAAAATAATCAACCCGTTGCTGAGGTTGAAGTCTCCGTTGATGTTGATAATTTTACGAAAACAGATGCAAGCGGTAAGTTTATTTTCTCGGATATTCCGGAAGCTAAATACGATATTCTCTGTACCAAAGACGGCTATCGCACCAAAACGGTTACGTTGATTTTACACGGCGGTAACACCGAAAATGTTGATATCGAAATGGAAAGTTTCACACCAAATATAGAACTTACGACAACAGAATATCAAGCCCCTTCGTCTGCACAGGGAACAGAATTATTCCAATTGCTTTCAAATACCGGATGGACAGTGAGCAGCGATGTTTCATGGTTGAGCGTAACTCCGCAGTCCGGAAAAGATAATGCTTATTTGACAGTTTCGTGGACTCAAAACACAACTCCGGAGCACCGCACAGGGCACATCACGGTTATCACCTCAATCGGGAATATCAACAAATCATTGTCTATTGTTCAACCCGGAACGCAACCTGTTTTTGAAATCAGCCCACTGACTCAGTCCGTTTCGTTTGAGCAAGGGGTTACAAGTTTTGAAGTAACTGCAAATGTAAATTGGTCAGCATCAAGCAACCAAACTTGGCTTACCTGCACCACCGCCGGCAGTAACAACGGCATTATTACCGCTAATTTTACCGCAAACCCGGAACTTGTTGAACGACAAGCTACTATTACTGTTATTGGCGGCGGAATAACGAAAACATTAACTGTTACTCAAGCCCAATTTCAAGTTATTACCATAAACGAACCGACCGAAGGTTTGCAATGGAACATAGGAATTGAGCAACAAATAAAATGGACAGATAATTTTACGGATAACATCAAAATTGAATTATTCAAAGCTGATGAATTTATTATGGAGATTACGGCATCTGCGCCAAGCAACGGTGTTTACAAATGGATTGTGCCCTCGTCGCTCGACCCGGCATCCGACTATACGGTGAAAATTTCTAACGCAGGAATTGAAACGGTAACTGCGATGAGTAAAAAATTCAGTTTAAATATTTTCTTGGACGAAGGTTTAGTAGCCTACTATCCGTTCAACGGCACGGCTACTGATGTTATGGGTGATTTTGACGGCACAGTAAACAACGCATCACTTGCAACAGACCATAACGGCTACGCAAACTCAAGCTATACATTTGACGGAGAGGACGATTACATAACACTCGGCGATGTAATGAACAGTGTTTTTTCAACTAACACATTTACAATGAACATGTGGGTAAATGTTGCTTCATTAACAAATGCGGCAGGTACAAATCCGGGTGCAGTAGTCAGCAAATTCAGTACTACGGGTTCGGCTATGAATAATGCCTTCGCAATCTATTCAAACGGAGCATTTTATTCGTCAAGCAATACAATTTCGTTTGAACAATTTCCGCTGAGTTCATGGGTGATGCTTACAATTTTAATGCAAGACGGAACTGTATCAATCTATAAAAACGGGGTAAAAATAACCTCTGAAATCGGACACGATTGCAACAGTTCAACCTACGAACTGATATTTGGCAACAATTGGAATTTGGCTGATGATTTTTTCGGAAAATTGGATGATATCAGAATATACAATCGAGCTTTACAGGATTCAGAAATTGTGAATTTGAAAAATTTAAAATAATACGATTTTGTTATTGAAAACTTGTTGGTTGAAACTCAATCAGTTCTTGAGACTGTTAGGAATAGGTCTAAACTTTCAGTCCCATAACAAGCACATCATCCGTTTGCGGATATCGAACTCGCCATGTGGTAAACTCTTCTGAAATTATGTTTTGTTGTTCCGACATAGGAAGATTAGAAATTGTCTCGAGAAGAAGTTTGAATTTTTTTATTTTATACTTACCGCCGCTTTCGCCGCCAAATTGGTCCACAAAACCGTCTGAAAACCCATAAATGCAATCGCCTTTTTGGAGTTGAAACAGTTGTGATACAAATGGTTTTTCTTTGATATACACCGCAACGGGTTGTCTGTCAGCCTTTAGTTCGGTAAGTTCCGTTGCACTTGCACCAGTCTCAGCGGTTTTAAGATTACGAATAATATACAACGAATTGTATGCGCCGGAATAATTTAATTCAAGCGTATCAAGGTCAATGGTAAAAAACGCCATATCCATACCGTCTTTTTGCTCTGCGGTATGAGCTGTTTGGCTGAGGGTTGTTTTAATTTCGTGTCGGAGGGCTTCCAGAACTTTGTTGGTTTGTTGAATATCCTGTTGGCGGACAATATTTCCGAGAAACGAAATGCCCAACATGCTCATAAATGCACCCGGAACACCGTGTCCTGTGCAATCTGCAATTGCAACAATCAACTTATTATCAATCTTTTCAGCCCAATAAAAATCACCGCTGACAATATCTCTCGGTTTGAAAAAGATAAAATAATCGGAAAGATATTTTTCAAATACAGCCTTTTTCGGAAGTGCCGCTCTTTGAATTTTGGAAGCATAAGTGATACTTTCGGTGATGTGTTTATTTTGTTCGGAAACGATAGTGTTTTGAGCGGTAATTTCATCTCGCTGAGCTTCAATTTCTTCCTTCTGTTGTTGCAATTCCTCGTTTTTTTCCAAAATTTCGAAATTCTGTAATTTTATCAAATTATTTGCTTTAATTTTTTGACGATAAGCAAAAATAATTAAGAGTAATAACACAAAAAAGATTGCAGATGAAACCAATAAATAGGTTGTTTGGATATTTTTTTTCCGAATTTCAAGGTTCTGAATAATAATCTGTTGTTCCTTTTTTTCGGTTTCATATTTGGTGCTAAGTTCTTCTATCGTTTTGCTGTTTTCTTCGGCATATACCGAGTCGTTGTAAGCATAAGCAGAAAATGCAAATTCCGCAGATTTATCAAATTCTTTTTGGAAATAGTAAAAATATGCAAAGCGCAAATGTGAATCTCGGAGTTGATACTTGATATTGTTTGCTTTTGCATTCTCCAAAGTCTCGGATAAATAGTATTCCGCCTTAGGAATATTTCCGATAATTTGATATATCTCGCCGAGATTCCCATATAAAGTATATAATACGTAGGGGTCGTAGCTAAAACCGTTTTTGGTAAGTTCCAAACTTTTTTCGTAATACTCAGCCGCCTTCGGATAATTTTCTAAACGGTGATATGTGCCGGCAATGTCGTTGTAAGAGGTTAATAGATAATAATTTTGACCTAACTTTTTTCTTATTTCAAATGCCTCAAGCTGAAAAACAAGTGCCGAATCCGGCAAATGCAACAAACTGTAAATATTGCCTTTTTCGTGTATGGCAATATGCAAAAATGGTGTATCTAAATACAGCCTCGAACTTTGTTCCGCCGATTTAAAATACGATAAAGCCTTTCGAAGGTCGCCATATTGACGATAGGCGAAGGCAAGGTAAATGTATGTTTCGGAATAGGATTTAGACAATTCAGGTTCTTTATCCACTAACTCTAAATTTCTGATATGTAACATTATAGCACTGTCGCTCTTACCATGTGTAGTGTAAAAATAGCCAAAATAGTTACGTAAACTGATTAAGAGTTTATGGTCGTGTTCCGTTTCGGCACTTTGAATGGCTTTTCGATAATATTTTGTTGAGGATTCATTATTTCCGAATTTTGCAAAATGCTCTGCAATCTGAAAATAAACGACAGGATGAAATTCGGTTGCATTTTTTTGAGAAATATCCGCAGCCTGTTGAACAAAAAACAGTCCGGAATCCGGATATTTTGCACTCAATATTAAGTATGAATATATTCGCAACGAGTCATTATCAGCCTGATTAATAACTTTTTGAATACTGTCAATATTTATTTGTGCCCAAGCAAGTTGCGCTTGGAACAAAACCATTAACACCGCTAACGACAGGTATTTATTTTTTAAAAATATCATGGGCTTATAACTTTTCTTTATCAAAAAATCAACAATTCAACGGAAACTGCACCCGAAGTGCAAAAATTTACAGCATTTTTGTATCAATAACATAAATAACACTTTCGTATCAAGTTTAGAACGAAAAATAACGAGCCGCATGAGCAAGATTGTGAGATACTTACGTTTCATTTCAGCATAAAAATTCCCGTCAAAAGATTGCATAACTGATTGCATTGTCGGCTGTTATATGTGTGTGGCATTATTTATTTGAATTTAATTCGTTGATTAGTTTTACAATAGTTTCATCAGATAATTTAGTAATTTTTAATATTTGTTCTTTTGTAAAATTTTCTAAAATCATTTCTTTTGCTATTTCAATTGTTTTATTATCAGCAGCAATTTCAACGGCAATTTCAACGGCAATTTCAACTGCTTTTTCAACTGCTTTTTCAACGGCTAATTCTATTTCGCCTCTTTCGTCTTGTTCTCGCATTTGGGCATAATCATAGT
>DYOJ01000714.1 GCA_020720705.1 Acetofilamentum sp. | reverse complement strand
AAGCACAAAAGAAGGAGCGGTTTGTCATCGTTGCGGGAAACATACCACAACGCCACATGGATTTGATACAGAACAAAGAATCCTGCATTTACCAGTTTTTGGAAAATTTTGTTATATTGTTATAAGGCAGCCAGGTTATAAATGCGATTGTGATACACATGCAACGACAACACAACAACTATCATGGTGTCATAGAAAAAGCCCAAACACGATTGCATTTGATAAACATATTTTATTGTTGCTTGTTAATAGCATAATAGAGGATGTGAGTATGAAAGAATCGATTGGATATGGAGCAATAGAAGGTATTTTAGAGCGCTATATCAAACCAGAAGTAAACTGGAGTGAGATAAGGCGTATAGAGTTGCTTGGGATTGATGAAATCAGCCTGCGCAAAGGACATCTACATTTTGTAACGTTAGTGACTTGTCGTAATGAAGCAGAAGGGGTGATGATTTTGGGGATTTTGGAAGGCCGCAAAAAGGAGACGGTGAAAACATTTTTCCGCTCTATTCCCAAGCGGTTACGCAAAACTGTCCGGTTTGTGTGCTCTGATGCTTCGACAAGCTCAGCACAAGTATGTATGATGGATTTGTAAATGCCGTCAAGGAAGAATTTGGAGCAAAGGTGAAGGTTGTGATAGATAGATTTCATGTGGCGAAATTGTATAGAAGTCAGTTTGATGAGGTGCGTAAATCAGAGCTGAGAAGATTGAAGAAATTATTGCCGCCAGATAAATACAATAAACTGAAAAATGTGATGTGGATATTGCGTAAGAATCCGACCGACCTTAGCGCAGAAAGGCTTTTACCATCGCAAAACGCAGATTGTCCGCGCGCATACAAAAATGGATGGCACGTTGGGTCAGGCAAGCCATCAACCAACGGCTGGGGTAACCACGGTCGAGCACCAGCAAATCGTTAAGGCGAATAAACGCAGTATGGGAAAAATTCCGCCGCGCTTTGGAAAATGCTTGGGCGCTGACTTTACGCAGTAAATCAGCCTGGTCAGCCAAGCCAGCAAAAAATGCGTCCAACTCATTGGCAACACTGGCTTTGAAGCCGGATATCATGCTGACCAGCATGGCCAAAAAAGTCAAAACCCGCTGGCGAGTAAACGCGCAAGGCTTGAGTCGTGCGTCTTTCAGGAGGTCATTGGATTGAAGGTATTCAGTAAAACCAAGTAAAATAGTTTGGTGTCAAAATAGGATAATTAATTAAATTACAATATGTTATCCTAATCTGCAAAGAAAGTAACACGCTTAAGTTGAGAGGATTGCCTGACTTGGTTCAAGAAACTGTGAATTTTCTTTACTTATAACAGGTGTGGAAAGCATGGGAAATAATAAAAGCACTACGTAAATAACGATTATTTGCATATTAACCTCCGTGAAGTAAAAAATATTTTTTATTTACAGTGAAATATGTTGTCGAAAAATAGATTTGTTACAGCATTAAATAATGCAGCATATATTTATTTTTATTAAAATTATGCACGGAATTAAATAATTATCGGTAGTGCCACAATCTATAGGATAAGGTAAAATTAATATTTTAGTATCATACACT
>DYOJ01000713.1 GCA_020720705.1 Acetofilamentum sp. | reverse complement strand
CAATAAACACTTATAAATATGAAATTCATTTTAATAACAGTCCTATTCGTAAATCTCCTTTGTTCTGCCAATGCTCAGACACCCTTACAAAAGCAGAATCACAATGTAAATCAAGCACTTAAAATCGTTGTTTCAGACAAAACCATGCGCACTGCCGGCATCGGATTCTGTGCTGTGGACATCGCAAGCGGAGAAATAATATCAGAGCACAACCAACACCTGGCATTAAAACCCGCTTCAACCATGAAGCTCGTAACCTCAGCGGCAGCTCTGGATATTTTGGGCAAAGATTTTAGATTCAAAACCGTCATTGAGTATCGCGGCACCATTGACACTTCAACAAATATTCTACACGGAGACCTTATTATTCGGGGCGGAGGCGACCCGACTTTAGGCTCCGAAGATTTCTCGACAAATCCCTCAGGATTTCTGTACACATGGGCAGATAAAATCAAGGCACTCGGTATTGATTCCATTGACGGATACATTGCTGCCGATGCTCGCATTTTCAGTTATGATATGACACCGCCGACATGGTCGTGGGAGGATATGGGCAATTATTTCGGAGCAGGAGCATGCGGTTTAACGGTTTTCGACAACACCTACAAACTTTATTTGAACACAGGCACTAAAATCGGGGACACCTGCAAAATTACGCGCATGGTACCCGAAATTCCGGAACTTACTTTTGACAATACCGTTGTGGCTGATAATATTGACTCCGACTTGTCATACATTTTCGGACAATCCTATTCTTATGACAGATACATTAGAGGTCGCCTGCCTGTAAACCAAGCCAATTACGAAATAAAAGGCTCCATGCCGGACCCTGCGCTTTATACCGCACAGCAATTTGCAAAAATATTAACCGAGCAAGGCATCGGTATCAAACAGTTACCCACAACCTATCGTATAAACCCTACCCTTGCACACGCCGACACCTTAACACACGTCCGTATCCATCAAACCGTTTCGCCCCCAATCTCTGATATTATAAAGAAATTCAATTTCAAAAGTATCAATTTGATAGGAGAACATCTGGTAAACTACCTTGCTTATATTCAATTCGGGAAAGGAGAAACAAAAAAAGGTGCCGGTTATGTTGAAGATTTCTGGCAAGCAAAAGGAGTAGATATTGCAGGCATGTCGCTGAATGACGGCTGCGGATTGTCGCATTACAATACAGTTACGGCGAAACAAATGTGCGATATTTTACGCTACATACACAATCACGGCGATTATGAAACCTACCGTGCCTCCATACCGACTGTAGGGCAAGAAGGCACAGTCAAAAGTATGTGTAAAGGCACAGCCGCTGACGGAAACATGCACGCCAAGAGCGGTTCCATTCGCAACGTTCGAGCCTATTCCGGATACGTTACATCAGCCTCCGGACGAGTGATTGTTTTCTCACTGATGCTTAACAACTTTACCTGCACATCATCCGCAGCCCGCGAAAAAATGGAAACCATTATGGTTGCACTTGCAAATTTCAATCTGTAAATTGTGTTTGTAAGAAAACGGGTAAATATTTGATATTATGTAGGTTATAGACACTTTTTCAATTGAATG
>DYOJ01000712.1 GCA_020720705.1 Acetofilamentum sp. | reverse complement strand
AAATGACTACAACCTACATAAATTCAAATATTTACACGTTTTCTTACGAATACTATTTACAACCAATTAGTTAAAAATAAAATTCGTGATATTATTGACTTTTCGGAGCGGACTCATTTATTCTGCTAAAAATCGTTCAGCATCTAACGCAGCCATGCAACCCGAACCCGCTGCCGTAATTGCTTGACGATAAGTGGAATCCTGCACGTCGCCTGCCGCAAAAACACCCGGAACGTTGGTCTTTGCCGTACCCGGCACGGTTTTAATATAGCCGATTTCGTCCATATTCAAATATTTTGCAAAAATATCGGAATTTGGTTTATGCCCGATAGCAACAAAAAAGCCGTCTATGGCAAGTTTTACATCTTGCTCGTCCGTTTCTCCCTGACGTTTAGTCAGTGTAACCCCGGTAACTACATTTGTGCCCGTAATTTCTTTGGTAACATGTTCATACAGAACCTCTACATTCGAAGTTCGTATCACACGTTCTTGCATTGCTTTGCTCGCACGCAGATATGGCTTTCGCACAATTAGATACACTTTTGAAGCCAATCCGGCAAGATAAGTTGCCTCTTCGGCTGCCGTATCGCCGCCGCCGACAACGGCAACAACTTTGTCGCGGTAGAAAAATCCGTCGCAGGTAGCGCATGCCGATACACCTGCTCCCTTGAATTTATTTTCGGATTCTATGCCGAGATATTTTGCAGTTGCACCTGTTGCAATTATCAATGAATCAGCAAGTATCGGTGCTCCGTCTGCAAGCAACTTAAACGGGCGTTGCGTAAGGTCAGCTTCTGTAACTTCGCCCCAACGCACATCTGTTCCGAAGCGTTCTGCCTGTGCCTTAATATCTTCCATAAGCACCGGTCCGGTTACGCCGTGCGGATATCCGGGAAAATTCTCCACTTCGGTAGTTGTGGTCAACTGTCCGCCGGCTTCCATACCTTGATACAACACCGGTTTTAAATTTGCACGCGCGGCATAAATTGCGGCAGTGTAACCTGCCGGTCCCGAACCTATAATCAGGCAACGCACATGTTCTGCATTCGACCAATCTGCTGACTTTTTGTCAGTAGTTTCGGTAACTTCAAGTGTTTTAAAAAAACTCATGGTATTATATTTTAATATTTATATTTATTGATTTTAGGAAAATTTAAAAAAACGTGCATTCATCATAACCGTTTCATTATAAACGTATAGAAAACTCGTGGGAACTCCGTATTTTGATTATATTAAACTGAATATGAATTTTTACAAGATTTATTTCCAAAGTATAGATTTACAATATTTTATAGTCTGTTTTCTGTAATCTGATGTCTTAAATCTGATATCAGATGAATAAAACAAAACACATGCCGAAGATAAAGTTCTGCAATATTGACATAAAAACGAAAAAATGAACAATCTAAAATATTTTTTTGAAAAACCGGAAAAAGAATTTATCTTTGCACTCGCTTTTTTCGGAAAGCATGCTACGCTCGGGGTGTAGCTCAGTTGGTTAGAGTACACGTCTGGGGGGCGTGTGGCCGGTGGTTCGAGTCCACTCACCCCGACCCTAAGCAAGCCCTTGTAA
>DYOJ01000093.1:4148-8607 GCA_020720705.1 Acetofilamentum sp. | reverse complement strand
AAAGTATTGATTTGATTATTCCTTTAAAAAGATATATCTTTGCAAGATATTATACAGAAATAAATCATGAGCAATATAGTTGCAATTGTCGGGCGACCGAATGTAGGAAAATCAACTCTGTTTAACAGACTAACAGGCGAGCGCAAAGCAATCGTGCACGAAGAATCAGGCGTTACAAGAGACAGACATTACGGAAAATCATTTTGGAACGGCGTAGAATTTTCTGTCATAGACACAGGGGGATACGTACAAGGCTCGGATGACATTTTTGAAGAAGAAATACGAAAACAAGTAGTATTGGCTTTGGAAGAGTGCGACGTTATACTGTTTATGGTTGATAATCAAGTTGGACTCACAGACCTTGAAGAATCCATCACAAAAATATTAAGGAAAACAGAAAAACCTGTATTTCTTATCGCAAACAAAGTTGATACCAACATTCAAACATATCAAATGTATGAATTTGAGCGTCTTGGATTGGGTACGCCCTATCCTATTTCTTCTGTTTCGGGTGCCGGTACCGGAGATTTATTAGACGAAGTTGTCAAAAAACTAAAACCCGAACAAGCCGCCGAAGATGAAAACCTGCCGCGTATTGCCATAGTGGGAAGACCCAATGTCGGAAAATCGTCTCTACTCAACGCATTTACAGGCGAGGAGCGCAACATCGTAACACCAATTTCGGGAACTACCCGCGATTCGATAAACATGCGATTCAATAAATTCGGATACGATTTTATACTTACCGACACTGCAGGCTTACGCAAAAAAACAAAAGTTCAGGAAAATGTCGAGTTTTATTCCGCAATGCGCTCTGTCAGGGCAATCGAAAATTCTGACGTGTGTATCCTTATGCTTGACGCTCAAGACGGAGTTACGGCTCAGGATATGAATATTTTCAGATTGATACAAAACAATCGCAGAGGCGTTGTAGTTCTTATCAATAAATGGGATTTGGTTGAAAAAGAAACCAATACCATGAAAGGATTTGAACAAGACATAAAGAAGAAATTTGAACCGTTTTCCGACGTTCCGGTTATTTTTACATCAGTAACCGAAAAACAGCGTATCCATAAAGCCCTCGAAGCCGCTATGGAGGTTTACGAAAACAGAACGAGACACATTCCGGGCGCCACACTTAATGAAATAATGCTTGCTGAAATCGAAAAATATCCGCCACCGTCTCAAAAAGGAAAATATATCAAAATAAAATATGTAAGTCAATTGCCGACTTATGCTCCGACTTTTGCTTTTTATTGCAATTTTCCGCAATATATTAAAGAGCCTTACAAAAGATATTTAGAAAACCGATTGCGTGAAAATTTTAAATTTACAGGAGTTCCGATTCAAGTATTTGTCAGAAAAAAATAACAAATACAGAATATTTAGACTAAGATTTCTATTTTTTTTAAATCAGAACAGCTAATTAGACATAATTTTTGATAATTCGAGCAGAGTATTCTACTTTTGCAAAAATGGATTTTTTTTTCAAAACAAAACAATATGAAAGGTTTTTTAAAATATGTGTTTGCCGGCTTAATCGGCTCACTTATTGCGATGTTTGTCGCCGCTTTAATTCTGGTCATTATTATTGCCTCAGCAGTTTCTTCGGGCGAAGAACTTGTGGAAGTTAAGGAAAAAACGGTTCTTACCGTAAATTTTACCGATGCCGTTGCAGACCAAAGTTCAGCTAAACCCAATTTCATGTCAATGGGTATTGAAAAACGCGAAGGGCTTTACGGTATCATGCAAGCCATAAAGGATGCAGAAACAGACCCTCGCATAAAAGGTATTTTCCTAAATTTGAACGAATTAGATGCAGGTATGGCTACTGTCAAAGAATTAAGAGATGCTCTATTGAATTTCAAAAAAACAAAAAAATTTATTGTTGCACACGCCGATTTGTACTCTCATAAATCGTATTATTTGGCAACAGTTGCAGACAAAATCTACCTCACACCGGAAGGCGAAGTGCAATTTCTCGGATTAAGTTCCCAAATCATTATGTTTAAAAATTTACTCCAAAAAATTGGCGTTGAACCGGAAATTATTCGACACGGGAAATTTAAAAGTGCTGTTGAACCATTTATGCTCGACCAAATTAGCGAAGCCAACCGATTGCAAACCAATAAATATGTCGGCGCATTGTGGAACAGCTTATTGACAGCCGTCAGCGAAACGAGAGGAGTTTCAAAAGAAGACCTCAACCGCTATGCAGACAGCATTACGATTAGCAGCGCAAAAGCCGCAATGACCCATAAACTTGTGGACGAGCTAAAGTATTACGACCAAGTGCTTGAAGAACTCAAAACACTCACAGAAACTCCGGAAGATGAAGACTTAGAAACAGTTACACTTGCACAATATATCCTGACGGAAAAAGAAGGCAAACCAAAAGAAACTTTTACAAAAGACCGCATCGCAGTCATATACGCAACAGGCGAAATTGGAATGGGCAAGGGAGACGAGGAGTCCATTGGTTCCGAAACCTTAGCAGAAGCTATCAGAGAAGCAAGGCTCGACGATGACATAAAAGCCATCGTTTTACGAATAAATTCACCCGGCGGCAGTGCCTTGGCATCCGAAATAATTTGGAGAGAAACTGTTTTGGCAAAAAAAGAAAAACCATTCATTGTTTCTATGGGTGATGTTGCAGCATCCGGAGGTTATTACATTGCTTGTCAGGCTGATACTATTGTTGCACAACCCAATACCATCACAGGTTCTATCGGTGTGTTCGGACTGATGTTCAATGCAGTCAATTTAATGAATACCGTTGGAATAAACGTAAGCAATGTAAACACAAATTCACATTCCGACCTTGGAAATCCAAGCCGAAAAATGTCTGATTTCGAAAGAAACACGATTCAAAAAGGGGTTGTAGATATTTACACAACCTTTATTACACATGTAGCCGAAGGACGCGGAAAAACAACTGCCGAAATTGACAGTATCGGACAAGGTCGCGTGTGGGCAGGCTCGGATGCGCTCGAAATTGGTCTGGTTGATGTTTTAGGAGGATTAAACGATGCAATTGCTATTGCCAAGAAAAAAGCGAAATTAGAAAATTATCGCATAAAAGAATATCCTGAAAAAGATGAAGTTTCCAAAATTCTTGAAAGTTTGATGTCAGACGCCAAAGTCAATGTGATAAAAGAGGAACTCGGCGAAGCCTACCCGTATTATCACTATCTGCAAACTGTGAAAAAAATGGACGGAATTCAAGCTCGTTTACCATATTTTATTGAAATCGAATAAATAAAGCAAAAAAATTGCTCTTAAAAAAACCCTGTGAACTTATTACATTCACAGGGTTTTGTATCCCAAAAGACTATCAGAATGATAAAAAATGTTGCTCTACTTCCCTTTTCCGCATTATACGGACTCGGCGTTAATTTCAGAAATTTTCTTTATGACACTAAATTATTGAAATCCGTTCAATTTGAAATCCCAATAATCTCTGTCGGGAATATAACAGTCGGCGGAACCGGGAAAACCCCTCATATAGAAATGCTTATCAGAATCTTGAAACAAGAACACAAAATTGCAGTATTAAGTCGAGGATACAAACGAAATACAAAAGGTTATATTGAAACCGAAACCGAATCGGCAGCAGAAACCGTAGGAGATGAATTATTACAAGTTAAACGAAAGTTCCCTGATATCATTGTCGCTGCGGACGAAAACAGAGTGAGAGGTGTAAAAAAACTACGCGAACTACATCCTGAAATCACGCTTATACTCTTGGATGATGCTTTTCAACACAGAAGAATTACGCCCGGTTTATCAATTTTACTTATTGATTTTAACCGACCGATTGAAAAAGACCGGTTTTTACCTTACGGAAATTTGCGAGACAGTAAAAATCAAATACATAGAGCGCATGTTATTATTGTAACCAAAGCCCCTAAAGACATTAAGCCGATTGATATGCGCGTGATTTCTCAAAACTTGAATATCAAACCCTACCAAACGATATTTTTTACCGGATCCGATTTCGGATTATGGAAAAGCGTTTACCCAAATTCAAACTATCCGATTGATATTGAACGTATAAAGTCTGAAAATTGGCACATACTTGCATTTGCCGGTATCGCTTCGCCCGAAAGTTTACAAACTTATGCCCGGACGGTTTCCAAAAACGTTCAATTAATCGCATTTCCCGACCATCACGCATTTACACAAAAAGATATTGAAAAAATAACAGATAAATTCAAAGCCATATCTTCCGAAAAAAAAATATTACTGACCACTGAAAAAGATGCTGTAAGACTGACTGATATTGAAATAAAAGACAGTGAAATACGAAATAAAATGTATTATGTTCCGATACAACCTACGGTTATTAATCAAGATAAAACAGATTTTTCGGCATACATCAAAACTTATATCCGAAATGCACAAAATGATTATAAATTTTACAGCACATACAATCAAAATTTTGGCAAATAAACAAGTA
>DYOJ01000093.1:0-4048 GCA_020720705.1 Acetofilamentum sp. | reverse complement strand
AATGATTATAAATTTTACAGCACATACAATCAAAATTTTGGCAAATAAACAAGTAAATATTAGATTAAAGACATCAGATTAAAGACAACAGACTAAAATATTGTAAATCTATATTTTAAAAGTCAAAAATGGAATAATTAAGTAACCGGAAAATTTCATTTGTATAGTCAAATTTTGTAATTTATTGAATTTATTGAATTTAATATGTTCAAATTATCTAATTTTCAAATTGTCTCTTTACTTATTATTCAGTTTGTACTCATAATGGCTGATTTCTTTACTTTATTACATTGTTAAATATCTTATATTCTGCAAATTATCACATTTACAAATTTCCAAATTATCACATTTTCAGTGTAGTAAAATCTAAATTTTTAAGATTGTTTAATACATAATTCAGAAAATTTTATGAGCGATAAACATCAAGAATTTATGCAAACAGCAATTGATTTATCAATTGAAAGCGTAGAAAACAACGGAGGACCGTTTGGTGCCGTAATTGTAAAAGACGGAAAAATAATTTCAAAAATGGCAAACCGTGTAACGCAAAACAACGACCCCACCGCACATGCAGAGGTTAATGCGATACGTGAAGCGTGTAAAGTATTGAACACCTTTGACTTGTCCGGTTGTGAAATTTACACCTCCTGCGAGCCTTGCCCGATGTGTCTCGGTGCAATTTACTGGGCACGATTGGATAAAATTTATTTCGGGAACACAAAAGCTGATGCGAAAAATATAGGGTTTGACGATTCGTTTATTTACGAAGAAATAGAAAAGCCATTGCCCGAGCGCAAAATTCCGACAGTCAGAATTTTTGGAGAACTTGCCATTAAAGGATTTGAGTATTGGCAAAAAAAAGAAGATAGGATTCAATACTAAAAAAACAAATCCTTTAAATTGTCATTTCGGTTACTGAAATAATTTAAGTTACTGCATTTCAGGAGAGTTATGCTCGATTTTCATATATCGAAAGCAGGGCGTTTCCTATGAACGACTCTTTAATTGGTCTGTTCGTTAGCAAGGGAGCTTTAACACCGCTTACAAAGCGACTCAGCCCTGTAAACACTCTTGCTTCGTCCCAAAATCCGCTGTCAATAAATTGCTGTAAAACTATAGCTCCACCTTCAACAATAACCGATTGTAAACCTCTGTTATACAAAACTGTTACGATATTTTTGATAACATTACGACCAAACTCAATGGTCTCAAACGACAAATTTGGAATTGAGTAGCTTTCATTCTCCGTAAAAACAAGCGTTTGTTGCGTAAGGTCAAAAACCGATAAGTCTCGGCTCAACCGACCTGTTCGGTCGAGCACAACCCTCAACGGATTTTTCCCTGACCAGTCTCGTACATTTAATTTCGGATTGTCTTTTTCAACAGTATTCGTACCAACGAGAATTGCGGATTCTTCTGCGCGCCATTTATGAACAAGTGTTCGTGCATAATCATCTGTTATCCAATTAGGTCCGACAAGTGTTTCCGGTGAACGCTCATAATCAATGAATCCATCGGCTGTTTGTGCCCATTTTAGAATGATATATGGGCGTTGTTTTTCGTGGAAAGTAAAAAAACGGCGATTCAAAATCCGACTTTCACTCTCCAAAACACCAACAATAACTTCAATACCTGCATTTTGCAACATTTCAATCCCTTTGCCGTTCACCTTAGAAAAAGTGTCAGTACATCCGATAACAACACGAGGTATTTTTTTTTGAATTATCATGGTCGAGCAAGCGGGAGTGCGTCCTATGTGTGCGCAAGGCTCTAAATTGACATATAAGGTTGATTGTTTCAATAATTCAGTGTTTTTAACTGAATTTACGGCATTGACTTCGGCATGAGCCTCGCCGCAACGCCTGTGCCATCCCTCGCCGATAATAGTTCCGCCGGAAACTACAACCGAACCGACCATCGGATTGGGAGCTGCATGTAAACGACCGAACTCTGCAAGTTGCAAACATCGGCGCATGTATGTTTCATGTTTGATAAATTCTTCCTTCACATTTTTTCTGCAAAAATAAAAATTATTACATTGCGGTTATTTTAAAACGATGACAATATTCGAAATAAAAAAGTTCCTTCAAATCGAACTTCGCAAATATTATGACAAATCTGAATCTGACAAAATTATCTCAATATTTATCGAAGATACATTCTCGGTAAATCGAACAAAACAACTTGCTTATCCGGAAACAAATCTTGAAATAAGCAAAAATGACCTCGAAAAAACCGTTTCAGAATTACAAAAATATAAACCAATTCAATACATCACCGGGAAATCCTATTTTCTTGATTTTGAACTGATTGTGGACTCGGGAGTTTTGATACCCCGCCCTGAAACCGAAGAGTTGGCAGAACATATTATTCGAAAAAACAAACATCGGAAAGGCTTAAAAATCTTGGATATCGGAACAGGAAGCGGATGTATTGCCATAGCATTAAAGAAATATTTGCCTGATTCTGAAGTATTTGCATTAGACGTTTCGGCAGAATCCTTAAACATTGCAAAACGCAATTTTGCAAAACACAACCTAAATATCAAAACGATACAAGCAGATATTTTGAAGACGGATACCATTGATAAACAGCTGCGATTTGATATTATTGTTAGCAATCCGCCTTACGTGTGTGTTTCGGAAAAGCAATTAATGCATTCAAATGTTCTTGATTACGAACCATTTACCGCACTTTTTGTTCCGGACGAAAATCCGCTGATATTTTACAGTCATATTTCTAAATTTGCTATACAACATCTTTTGCCAAACGGGGTACTCTACTTTGAAATCAATGAAAAATTTGGAAATGAAATGCTTACGCTGCTTGATATATCGGGATTTTCAGAGAATAAAATAATCAAGGATATAAACAATAAAGACCGATTTACGGAATCCTCAAAATAGATGTGCTTTGAAACATATCCTTAGTAACCGGATTTTGTATCTTTGTAGATAATATAAAAAAAACATTCACTCATGGAAACAATAAAAAAAATTGCCGTTATCGGCGCAGGAACTATGGGCAACGGTATCGCACACGTATTTGCCCAAAACGGGTTTGAGGTTGCTTTGGTTGATATTAACGAAAATGCTTTGGAACGAGCACTTTCAACCATTAAAAAAAATCTCGACCGCATGATAAGCAAAGGAGCTATAACCGAAGACAGTAAAGCACAAACTATCGGACGTTTGCGCACACATACAAGTCTAAAATCCGGTATCGAACATGCGGACTTAATCGTAGAAGCGGCTACTGAAAATGAAAAAATTAAGCTTGATATTTTCAGACAAATGGACGAAGCAGCAAAACCGGAAGCTATTTTAGCAACAAATACATCATCAATTTCTATAACAAAAATTGCATCTGTAACCAAGCGCCCGGAACAAGTTATCGGGATGCACTTTATGAACCCGGTTCCGGTCATGAAACTTGTCGAAATTATCAGAGGATACAAGACCTCAAATGAAGTTACAAAACTCATTATGCAAACCTCCGAATCGCTCGGAAAAACACCTGTTGAAGTGAATGATATTCCCGGATTCGTAGCAAACCGCATATTAATGCCTATGATTAACGAAGCAATCATCACACTTTACACGGGTGTTGCCGGAGTTCAGGAAATTGATACCGTAATGAAACTCGGCATGGCGCATCCGATGGGTCCGCTTCAATTAGCTGATTTTATAGGACTTGACGTATGTTTGTCTATCATGCGAGTATTGTATGACGGATTAGGTGATACAAAATACGCCCCATGTCCGTTGTTGGTAAACATGGTTACAGCCGGAGATTTAGGCGTAAAATCCGGACAAGGGTTTTATACTTGGACACACGGAACGAAAGAATTAATCGTAGCCGAACGTTTTACAAAATAATATTGAAATTAGAATCGGGCATTTCTTCATCGGAAATGTCCGATTTTTTAGTCTTTGCTGTTTACGGATGATTGTCCGGAGTTAAGGATTTAATTTGTATCAAATATCTGATAATAAACCTGAGTTCGAAATAAGATTATATTATAATTAGTTTATTTTCAGTATTTAAG
>DYOJ01000092.1 GCA_020720705.1 Acetofilamentum sp. | reverse complement strand
TAATATTTATGTAAGATATTGATTTATTGTAAATTAGATAATAAAAATTCTCAAATAAGAGTATTGATTATAACTAATTGGAATTAAGTGATTTATGTCTAACATCCAAAATCTAAAATCTAACGCAGTAATGGTTTTATCAGTTTAAAATAAATATACAAATACATGAATAACGATTTATTAAATTTAGAACCGAAAGTTCTCTGGAAAAATTTTAGAGAACTTACACTTATTCCGCGTCCGTCCAAAAAGGAAGAAAAAATAAGAGCATTTATGTTGTCGTGGGCAAAAGAACGAAACTTAGAAGCTTTTGAAGATGATATAAAAAATATCATTATTCGAAAACCTGCAACTGCAGGGTTTGAAAACCGAAGAGGTGTCATACTTCAAGCACATTTGGACATGGTGCCGCAAAAAAACTCGGACAAAAATCATGATTTCGAGAAAGACCCGATAACGACCGTCGTGGACGGCGACTGGGTACGAGCCGATAAAACAACACTCGGCTCGGACAACGGTATCGGAGTAGCTGCCGCAATGTCCGTTTTAGAAAGCACCGACCTCGCACACGGACCGATTGAGGCATTGTTCACTATTGATGAAGAAACCGGTATGACCGGAGCTTTTAACTTAAAACCCGGAATTTTACAAGGCGATATCCTATTAAATTTGGACTCCGAAGACGAAGGTGAACTTTATATCGGATGCGCCGGCGGTATTGATATTATTGCCAATGCTTTATATCAAGCCAAAGACGTATCGGAAGACCACAAAGCATATAAGCTGTCCGTGAGCGGTTTGAAAGGCGGACATTCCGGAATTGATATCCCTTTGCAACGCGGAAATGCGAACAAATTGCTGTTTCGATTTTTGCAAAAAGCGACCCAAGAATTTAAAATTCGTCTGTCTAAAGCCGAAGGCGGAAATATGCGAAACGCAATCCCGCGCGAATCTGAAGCCATTGTTACCGTTCCGTCCGAACACTCCGAAGCATTTCTCGAAGCGGTAATAGCTTATGAAAAACTATTTAAATCGGAATTAAAAGCTGTGGAACCCAATTTAAGTTTCAAAGCAGAACATCAAAAATTACCAAAATCTGTGTTGTCAAAATCGGATGCACGCACTTTGTATGCGACCATTCGAGCAATTCCGCACGGTCCTGTGCGTTTTTTGGATAATCAAAAAGATATTCCGGAAACCTCAACAAACATGGGTATCGTAAAAGTAGGGAAAGGCGAAATTTACATCGCAAATCTGGTACGAAGCTCCGGAGAATCGCAAAAAGAAGATTTAGCATGTCGCATTTTAAGTATCTTTCAATTAGCAGGATACGATGCAGAAACACAAGGCGGATACCCGGGTTGGCAACCTAATTTTGACTCGCCGATTTTAGAAAGCATGAAAGGGGTTTACAATTCTAAATTCGGAAAAATTCCTGAAATAAAAATCATACATGCCGGTCTGGAATGTGGCATTTTGGGCAGTATTTACCCGAATTGGGATATGATTTCGTTCGGTCCCACCATCAGACACCCACACTCACCGGATGAAAAGGTGAATATTGAATCAGTCGGGAAATTTTGGACTTACCTCACCGAAACCCTCTGTCATATTCCGACAAAAGCCTAATTTTTTCATAAGTTCAAAACCGCCTTTAACAATAGTTATTGGCGGTTTTTTGCCCCCAAAAATAGATTTATGACATTCAGAAAAATTGAGACCGTTGTTATTGATTACGATAACGCCACCGAACTTCCGGAAAACTACCAACAACTTGTGAATCAAGCTAAATCAGCTTTAGAGAATGCTTATGCACCCTATTCCAAATTCCATGTTGGAGCAGCGGTATTGCTTGCTGACGGAAAAATAATCACCGGCACAAACCAAGAGAATGCAGCCTACCCGTCCGGATTATGTGCTGAGCGGGTAGCCTTATTCTATGCTAATTCTCAATATCCGAACATACCGGTAGTCGCAATAGCAGTTGCCGGAGCCTTAGAAAATAAGCCTGTTTCATTTCCGGTGCCCCCATGCGGAGCCTGCCGACAAGTATTATTGGAAACTGAAACACGGTACAACAAGCCAATTACCATAATGCTTGCCGGAGCAACAAAAGTTACATTAATCGAAAGCGCAAAAGCTTTACTTCCATTACATTTTGACGAAGTTTTTTTGCTCCCGACTGGCTGAGATACTGTTAAGGAAGGAAAAATTAATAATGTATAATGAATAATTTTGAGAACGATTGATTATCAATAAGTTAAATATGAAACTATTATACTTTGTTTATTATCCTTTCCTTAGGGCTCAAAATTGATGACAGTTGAAATTGCGTCAAATCATAGATTGTAAGGCATTTTTTACATTTCTTTTTCTTAACATACTCCGATGATTTGATATCATTTGTTTCTTTGTAAAAAATACTTCGTTAGATTTCAGAAATTTGACTTTTGGCATTAAACCGTTTCAAAGGTCTGCGACCATTTGAAAGGTTCTTAACTTAACGACATTGAATCAATATCTTACAAAAAAAGAACGGTATATTGTAAATATCTTCGTGAAGGTAAATATTTTTCTAAGTAGGTAAATATTTGATAATCTGAAAACTGACACTTTTTCAAATTTCCAAATTATCACATTTTCTGTATATCTACTTTACCGATTATGGTTTTGACACAAGATTTTTATAAGTCCAAGATTTTTTAAAATCAAATGTGTATAACAACAGTTCATTCTTTTTTTCCGGATTTATTTTTAAATGCAAAACAACCTTACCGTTTGTAACCGTGGTGATAGTATTTTCATCCGCAATTATCCTATAATCAGTCCATTGAGTTTGAATATTGGTTCGCATTTTTACAATAGTTTCCGCATCCGATTTTGAAAACGAAATATAATAAATTACCCCCGTATTGTTGTCGTTATATTCGTATATTGTGTCGTTAGTAATTTGTGCCGCTCCTTTTTGAGGTAGAACTATACTTGTAAAGACCGAGAATATACTGAAAAATAGTATTAAAATTCTCATATTCAGCTTATTTATTATTTTTAAGGCAAAATTTACCTCTTACAAATATAACGTATTTTCGATAGATTTAATGTATTTTAACATTTTTTCTTTTCGATTACATTTTTTTTACAAGTTCAGAGATTTCGGTATTCGAGGGATTGTAATACAATGCTTTTGTAAAGAAAACTTTAGCCTCTCGGTTTTTACCTAATAAATAGTACGACCATCCGCACATTAAATTGCTGTTGTAATCAAACGGATACAATTCGGCAACCTTCAAAAAATAATACAAAGCCGTGTTGTATTCCTTTGAATAATAATAAATTAGCCCCAATTGATAATTTGCTGTTGAATTTTTCGGGTCAATAACAAGCACTTTGGAGTACACTTCTGCGAGCTTAGTCCACTCGGATTGTGCCGACAAGGGATAGCTCAGCCCGAGCAAAGCCTCAACCGAATAAGGATGCAGCTCGGCAGCGCGCTTGTAGTGTGCAACAGATTCAGCATACAACTCACTTTTATATTCGAGCCAAGCCATACGTATGTTAATTTCGTAGCTATCAGTCGTATAGACAGGCTTCATGGCAGCGAGAGCAGTTTTGTATTCATTTTTGGATTCTGATGCATAACTTTTTGAAAAAGCTTGTACAACAGATTCATCATACTGCGCCCGTAACTCCGACATGCTGATAATCAGCAATATTACAATTATTATTTTCACTTTTGAAAGTACCATAAAAATCCTCCTGTAAATGTTTGGTTTATATAATCTGTTGAAGAAATTTCAGAATTAATTAAATAAAAATTACGCTTTTTGTTTTGTTCGTAACGTGCAAAAACATGAAAATTTTGAGAGACCGAATTAAAAGAAACCTGCAAAGCTAATCTGTTTATCAACACATCTGCTTCATTATCAATTACAATTCCGCCGTATTCCGAATACAAAAACCGTTCACCGTGCATATAACTCGGTTCAAGGTACAAAAATTTGCCAAATTTAAAGCCCAAAGTATGTGTAAATGCCGAGTAATTTTTTGTTTGTGAAGAATCCGTAACAGAGTTGCCTCCATAAGACAAACTGTAATACAAGTTTCTGTTTGACAAGGGATAAACAATGCCGTAAACATTTTTTTCAAATATTTTAAACCCGTTTAAATTTGACAAAGCAACTGTTCCGCCGACTGTTACGGAGCGAAAAGTTTTTGAGGCTGTAAGCCCGAGCCAAAACGCAGAAAATGAAATATTTGAAATTGTATCTTTACTGATAATCAATGAATTATAATTCACATCATTCCCTCTCAATCCATGATACGTGCCTGTTAGGGTGAACCCTTTTTTCAAATATCTGCTCACACTAACGTAGTAATCGGTTTGTTTGGTTGTGCCTCCGTAAATAGGTGGGACGGTTAAGACACCAAGTGCTGTAATATCCTTATTTAAAAGTGTTTGCATCAAACCCGCACCTACGGTATAATCGTCAGAATTATCAAAAGTTAAGCCGATTCCGTCAATTCTGTAATCAGTAACAACTTGTTGTTCAACAACTTCCTGAATTTCAGGTAAATGACTGTAATTTTCATTCTTCCCGTATTTTGAAAAAATATTTACCGAACTTATTAAAGCCGGAGATGAAATGTTCAAAGTCTGTTTTTGATACTCAGACAATTTTGAGGCAACACGCTGCGCATCCTTACTTCGCCCGGAAAATAAGAAAGAAAAATACAGATATTCAGCCAAAACAGTATTGTTAGGGTCTGATATTGAGGCGGTTTCAAAATAGGGAACAGCGTTCATATATTTTTTTTGCTCGTAGTAGGCAATTCCTGTTCTGTATTGTAGATAAAAAAAATCTGTTTTCTGACGTCTCGCAGCATTGCTGTGTTTTATTAAATTTTTCCAATCCTTCTTTAAAAAATCCGAATAGGTAATACTGTCTGTATAACTTGGTGTATAAACTTGTGATACAGCGGTATAAGTTAAAAATACAAGTGCTGCGATTGCGATTAGATGCTTCAAACCTTGCATAATTTTATTGTTTTATTGTTAAAACTAATTGTTATCTCGCCGGATTGGTTTACGGAAATTTCATATTCTTCGGTGCGAACAATTTTCCGTCCGGATTTGCTTTCGATTTTAACCACACTTTGTAAGGGCGCAGAAGAATCCATCGCATCAATATCTTGATGGTATAATGTGTAGTTAGTTTTTAGAATATCAAAAAACGGAGCTACAAAATCGTAAAAAAACATGCGCATTTTTCCAAAAGCATAAACAGGATTCATTGTATCTGAATATGAAGCTTGATTTTTATGAGAAAATTTAATGTGATAAAGTGCTTTGTAAACCAAAAACATTTCAGACCGGATTGAACCTTCAAATTTTGTAAATAACATGTATTCAGGGGTTTGAATGTAATATATTTTCATTTTAGACTTTTGACAGAATAAAAATGTTTGCTTATTCATGTCCGTATCTGCAATCCACTCGTGCTCACCGGAATCTGTAACAACTCGGATTTTTTCATTCGGCAACCAATGTAAAGCATCTCTTAATACTGTTTCTGAATATATATTGTAAACTATTTGATTTTCAATCGGGTATCCGTCTCCATATTGGACTCCGTCAGGTGTTTGAACAAAATATGCAGACAAAGGAAATCGCAAGGTCGGCGAACCGATGTTTGGGTATGCCTGAAATTGAAAATGTAAATGTGGATAGGGCGAATGTCCGGAATTGCCTACTTCGGCAAGTAACTGACCTTCTGTAACATAGTCTCCTATCCTAACAGAAATCGAACTTGGTTTCAGATGCGACAATTGAACGAAAAGATAGTCTGACATTTTGAGAACCAAAGAGTTGCCCCAATTTTGTTTCGTATTTATTTCGCCTATCTTATTATCTGTTACATTATCTTGAATATCAACAATGTAACCGCTTGCAGGTGCAACAATTTTTTTTCCGTAACAATGATAATCTTGCAGGTCAGTCCCGGACGCTGTGTAAGTTTTACCCTTACTGTCTTTGATTTCAAAATCCCAAGCGTGTTGCCATGAATCTTTGTGTGTATATTTCCCGTTATGTGCCTGTGTAACAGACCATACCCCCATGAACGGTAACCGAACGGAAATTACCGGAATTCCGGCAAAACGTTTGGTATCAGAACGGTAAGCATATAAACTGTGTTCGGGGTTTCGCTCACCGGTTATGTTTATTTTTAGAGGGCGAATATTTACGCGCAACTTCAAAATATACATAAATAACAACACAACAGCATTAAACGGAAGGGCATAAACCGGTAATCTTAAATTGCTGAAAATCATCTCCATGCTAATTGTAACTATCACACTGACAGGCAGTAACACAAGCACCCAAAGATACGAACGCCACGAGGGTATCACAAAAACACTACCGACTGCAATTGCTGTAAGTATAAAGTTAAAGCCTATGTACGAGTATCCGAGCACCATAAAATCATAACCCAATATTTCGTAAAAAGCCACAGCAGCAAGATATCCTAACACAGAAATTGAGAACGCAATACGCGAATGTAGCAGTAATCCGAAACTGATAATTATTCCGGCTAAAATATTATTTTGAAAAAAAATTGCACCAAGCGATAAAAAATATATTTTCGCAACTGGTATTGTGTCAAAGAAAACCCTAAAAAAATCGTATAATTCAACAACCGTAATTCCGCCGAAACCGAACAACATATTGTATGTGTAAATATCTCGTTCACTGTAACTTAACACGTCAAATTTCATTGACGCAACCATTACTGCCCATGTGCCGAGAATAAAGGGTAAACTCAAAAAAGGCAAACCGTATTTATACAAAACACCTTCGAGTGCAAGGGAAACAAACAATGTGAGTAATGCACTTGCCGCAATCAATAACAACAATTGCACGCTCGGTTGGAACGAAAACCCCAAACCTAAACCGACCAGCAAGGCATTGAATCCGTACAACCCTCTGCTGATATTCTTCACGGAAAATCCGGAAAAATACGCCACAAGGTTGGCTATCAGAACAGAGATAATACCCGCCAAACCAGCCCATAAATCGAAGAAACTGATAAACAGCAACAGAACACCAAAAACTCTGTTTTGCGAGAAAAAAATCTGACCGTAACTATTCGGAATAATACGTAAAAAGTCTAATATATTCAGTCTCATTGTTTGTCAATAAAATAACGAATGATTATTCTAATGATTTTTCATTTGCGACTATAGTTTCGAGTGTTTCAGCTTCTCTGACAACATGTGTATTTCCTTGTTTATCAATGAAAACGACATTAGGACGCATGGTAATAAACTGCATCCATTGCGTCATATTATATGCACCGATGCGCGGGATTACCACATGTTCGCCTTTTTGCAGATGCGGAAATTTTACTGCGGCACGCAAAACATCAATATTCATACACAAGGGACCGTAAACTGTTGTATCTTCGGCATGTACACTCGTAGGTTTTGCGGGATAAATTTCGGGGTCGTACCAAAATGAGGTAAATAACATATTTACTCCGATGTCTAAAATCATGGCTCTTCGCCCGTCAGCCAATCGTTTATTTGCTAAAACAGAAGCGATTGCCGTTCCGGCATCGTCAATCAGCGCACGCCCGGTTTCAAGGAACAAAGTCGGCAAATGCTGAGGCTCAATTTCTGAAGATAACAGTGCAGAGGTGATTGCATCGGCATAATCATCAAACGAAGGACAGGTATCTTTTCCGGGCAGATAAGCACCTTTCAAGGTGTTTTTTGAGGCAAAACCGCCGCCCAAATCAATGTATTTGATATGGTGATTAAATTTCCGTTTTATCCCTACGGCAAGCTCAGCCAACTTGCTTGTAGCTATGGCATAAGGAGTTGCAGACATCATATATGTTCCGATATGCGTATGTAAGCCTACAAGTTCAAGTTTTGGCTCAACTAAAATACGATTTAGTGCCGTCCACGCCTCGCCGTTTTCGTAATTAAAGCCAAAACGGTCCCACTTTGGATAAATTCCGGTATCCATATTGACACGAATCGCCACACGCGGCTTATTTTCAGACGTTTTTGAAATTTCGATAATGGCATACAACTCATCAAAATGGTCAATATGAATCAAAGAATTGTTTGCGATTGCGCGGTTCAGGTCGCTTGCGGATTTTGCAGGTCCGTTAAATATTATTTTTTCGCCCGGCACACCGTTTCGTAATGCTTTTTCATACTCAAACCCTGAAACGACCTCAGCCCATGAACCTAATTTATGAAACGTTTTACATACCGCATCCAAATAGTTTGTTTTATACGACCATGCAAACTGCACTTTCGGATAGCGGGTTTCAAATGCAGATTTTGCCGCCGATAATGTTTCGGAAATTGTATTTTCGGAAATCAAATACAGCGGAGACCCAAATTTTGAAGCTAAATCACTGACAGAATGTCCTTCGATTTCCGAAATATGTTTCATTTTTGGCTTCATACCAAATTTATCCGTTACGCCGGCATTGATGCGAGTAATTACCGGACTTTCGTATCTTCTTTTTTCCATTTTTGACTGAGATTTGAGATTTGAGATGTGAGATTTGAGATGTGAGATTTGAGATGTGAGATGTGAGAT
>DYOJ01000711.1 GCA_020720705.1 Acetofilamentum sp. | reverse complement strand
CCGAATTATGAGTCAAGGCTCATGCCTTGTATTTCAAACAACAAAATAATGTTCAGTTTTGCAATGCAAAATTTCGCTACACTCACTTCGATAATTTTTTTGAAGAACATGTTTGGAATTTGTTTTTGAGTTTGTATATTTGTAGGAAAAATTTGCGTGTTATGAAACTCAAAATTACAGTACTCGCGACACTCTTTTTTGTGTTGTTTCGTTTGTCGGTGTATGCCGAAGTAACTTATACAGTGAATGTTCCCGCCGGCACACACGACTGCTTTCTTGCCGGCGAAATGACCGGTTGGGCGTTCGTTGAAATGAATCGTGCGAGCGCGACAGTTTACACGCTTACCCTTGCCGATGCTACAACTGCCCAGCAATACAAATATTGCAGCGGTCCGTCGTGGGACTACGTGGAAACAACCGCGCAGGGCGGATTTGTAACAAATCGAAACTATGCCGCCACGGATTATGTTGCGAACTGGCAATCCGTTTGGGACGATATTTTGCCTCCGAACGCAAGCAGCGGAACGATAGACCGGATTTATTTTGAATCGGATTTGGTGGACAATCGTTTCATAGATGTTTGGAAACCAAGCGGATATAACACGTCGCAACACTACAATGTGCTTTACATGCAAGACGGACAAATGCTTTTTGATGCCTCAACAAGTTGGAACGGACAAGAGTGGAATGTGGACGGCACGCTCGGAAATCTGATTGCAAACGGAACTATTGAGCAGACGATTGTGGTGGGGATTCACAATAACGGCAGCAAACGGAAAGCCGAATTTTTCCCTCAAAAAGTTTATAACACCTTGCCCGACAATCTTAAAGCCGAATTAGACGCACTTTATGAGGGAGCGGCGCGTTCCGACCAATATGTGCAGTTTGTCGCCGAGGAAGTGAAGCCATACATTGATGCCCACTACTCTACCAATCCGGATTTTTTACACACGTTTATCGGCGGTTCAAGCTCAGGTTCAATCGTTTCGGTGTATGCGTTTTGTGAATATCCCGATGTTTTTTCGCGCGGAATTTTCATGTCCACCCATTGGATGGGCGTGCTGTATAACAATTCCGAGATACCGACTTATGTCAATGCCTATCTGCAACAAAATTTTCCGAATCCCGAATATCGAAAAATATATTTCGACTACGGCTCCTTGGGTTTCGACCAATATTACGGAACGTATCAATCGGCTGTGAATACGACAGTTCAAAACAAAGGCTATACTTCCGAAAACTGGATGACGCTCTCATTCCCCGGAGCCGACCACAACGAAACCTCATGGAACGCGCGCTTTTCAACCCCCGCATCGTATATTTTGTCCGACCTATACTCGTACAGCTCTGTTGAAAAACCTACAAATTCCGATTGGGTTCTGTCGCCAAACCTTGTGGACGACAGTTTGATTCTGCCCGAAACAGAAACGTCCGATACGTGTTTCATTTACACCATGTTGGGCGAAAAAATAAGTGCGCACGACACGAAACAAAAAAGCATCAATGTTTCAAACTTAAAACCGGGTATGTATATTTTGAAAATCGGAAATCGTTCCGCAAGGTTCGTAAAACGGTAA
>DYOJ01000091.1 GCA_020720705.1 Acetofilamentum sp. | reverse complement strand
TATAATAACTTTCTAACTTTCAACTTTATCAACTTTCAACTGTGAAAAATCCTTGAAGTTTTCAGGCTAAAACACAAGCTTTGCAATTTGGCAGATATTATCCGATTTTCCAATCGTGTAATAATGAACCGCAGGCACTTTTCGAGCTATCAACTCTTTTGATTGCTGAACAGTCCATTCGATTCCGATTTGCATGGCAGCTTTGTCGTCTTTGGCATTTTGTAATTCAGTCGTCAATGTATCCGGGAAGTCAATATTAAATACTTGCGGAAGTAATTTAAAATCAGACAGATTACGTATCGGTTTTACGCCCGGTATTATCGGAACGGTAATACCTATTTCACGGCAGGCATCCACAAAATCGAAATATTTTTGATTATCAAAAAACATTTGCGTTACGATATATTCCGCTCCGGCATCAACTTTTTGCTTCAAAAACGCAAGGTCTGTTTTCATGTTCGGAGCTTCAATGTGCTTCTCCGGATACCCTGCAACACCGATACAAAAATTCATTCCTGTACTGTTCTTCATTCCGTCTTCAAGATATTTTCCGCGATTTATGTTTGATATCTGATGCACCATATCAACCGTATGTTCGTGTCCTTCCGGTTCGGGAATAAAATAGCGTTGTCCCTTCTGAGCATCTCCCCTGAGAGCAAGAATGTTATGAATATTCAGGAAGTTTAAATCCACCAAAATATCTTCGATTTCGTTTTGAGATAATCCGCCGCAAATTAAATGAGGCACGACAATCGTTTGGGGGTATCGGTAATTTATGGCGGCAGCCAAAGCTACAGTACCGGGGCGTTTTCGCACAGTACGTTTTCTAAAAACACCGTTACCGTCCTCAATGAACACTGTTTCGTGTTGGTGGTAAGTTACATTGATATTCATGGGGTTAAACTCAATCAAAGGGTCTATTTCCTTATAAATATCGTCAATATTTTTGCCCTTTAACGGTGGAAGTATTTCAAATGAAAAATACGTTTTGTCTGTATTTTTGAATTTTTCAGAGATTTTCATGATTTGAATAATATTAGATTGGTAAACATTCCGAAACATTAAAAACATTTAAGCAGTTGAAAAAAAATAACTTAATCATACAATCAAAGGTCTGAATCATAAAAACTGACAGAGTATTGTCATATTAGACAGCAACTTTATTCAGCACAAAAAAAAGATGATGAATTCTAATTTCATTACCATCAATTTTTAGGTGAATAGACGTAAATGAGGGTTCAAAATTGCATATTTTTCTGTCATCGGTACTAAGCCAATGATAGTCTCCAACTCGTTGTTTTGTTCCTTTGATTATATTGTTTATATCTCCGGCAACTACAAAACTGCACATTCCGGCATATTTTTCATTTGTTCCAATATATTTATCAGGCTTAATAAAGCGAGATATTCCACTATCAATATATTGTGATTTACTTACACCTTCAAGCCTTTTACATTCAACAACAAATCGGATTGTCGGATTTATAATAAATTCAATATCTGTCCGCATTAATTCCTTTTCTTTGTCAATAATTTGTCTTTCGGCAATAAAAGTTACAAAGTTATTATTTAATGCTTCTTTAATTATTTGGTTATAATTTTCTAAATCATATTGAAACTCATTTCTTATTATATTTTCTGTAAAATTAAAAATGTCTTCAACTAAACAAACTCTTGAATAGCTGTCAATTATTGAACTCAAAAATAAATCTTCTATTAAATCTTTTGGAGTGTTATATTTACGCAGAAATTCTACAAATTCTTTTGATGGTACCATAGCTAAAACATCTTTTTAAGCATTTCGTGAATTTCGTCTTTTGCATCTTCCATAGCCCGACGGATTGTCCAATCTTTAAACAGATTACTTTTAATTATATAGAAACTTTTATCATCATAAATCTTAACCTTTTCTTCGTTTATGTAACCTGAAAACAGTTCTTGTTCTATTTGATATTTTTTTACGAATTGAAGTATTTGTCTTTGATTATAATCCACTTTTACGACTTCGGGTTTATATTCTTTTTCATCTACAATACTGAATTTTACTATAGTTCCGATATTTTCTGATGGAACAAAAGAAGCGTTAAGTCGTAAATTTTCTTTTATCATTGATTGATAAACATCTCTGAATTTGGAAACATAATTTTCAATATCAACAGGTTTCACCTTTTCGTTTTTCTGCTCAACATTTATTTGATAAAATTCTCTGATAATTTCTTTTTCAAATTCCAAAAGTCCGTAAAGGTCGAAAACGAATTCGTCTAATTCTTTTTCTGACTTTTCAGATTTCATTTGATTTGCAATTTTTTTAGAAATTTCAATAAATGGCAATTTTTCTAACTCTTCATTTCTAACAGCACTTAATTTTTTTCCTTTATTTGTTTGAGCAGAGGTTTGATTAAAATAAAATCCAAATAATGAGGTGTTTAAAAGGTTCATGTATAATTTATTATACACCTGTTTTTCAAATTTCAGGCAAATTATATGGTCGGTAAAAACAATTTCTTCGTTCGTATAAGCACATACTAATTTTAATTTATCGCCATCAGACGGATTTCTTTTTACTAAAATCCGCTCGCCTGTAAATATTTCATAATAATTATTTTCTCTGCCTCTGTCAAATTTTTGATTTATATTAAAATCTTCTAAATCCGAATTATCAATACTTTGTCGTTTTAATTTGCTTGCATTTATTCTCTTTTTAATAACAGGTTCTCCTAATGGAGTTGCACCTGCAGGTTTTATTCCGGAATAACATTTAACTGAAATATTTTCATCTTTTTTAAGTTCTAATTTTTTTATCAGTTGATAATCTTTCCAATCTCCTTTTACAAAAATACGCCATAAAATGTCTTCATTTGCTAAATCGTCTTGTTTTACCTCTTTTACATCTTTTGATGTATAAGAAATTAAACGCAGTTTTTTACTGAAATCCGTTAATTTTGGTGTTATATATTTTATTGTGTGGTTTTCAGAAATTTGTTTTTTTAAAATTAAAACTGCACTTGGGTGTTCTGTTCCTTTAAAAAGTATGGGAGCAACATCAGATAATTCATAAAAATAATCAAGTCTGAATTTTTCAAGAATTTCTTTTCTGAAATACAAGGCTCCTTCATTGAAAGAATTTGAATTATTAACAATTATCGCAATATCGGTGTTCTCGTGAGTTAATTCATCTATTTTTAATAAGAATGCCTGTGAAGTTTGATATTTATTAACCGTTTTATAAATATCTGATTTACGAATTACTTCTCTTGATTTTTTAATGTATTCGTCTTTTTCATCAGATTTTTTTAGCTCTTTCCAAGGTGGATTTGCAACAATACAATCAAAAGTTGATAGATTTACATATTCGCCCGTCCTTTCAATGATAAAATTAAATTCTATGTCATCGGTTATTGTGTTTTTCTGCAACAAGTTAGAGCCGAGTAAAGGCGGTAAAATCGGTTTTCTGATTGCGAGTTGTTCCTGAATTTCTATTTCGGTAATACCGTCCAATAGTGTTAAATATAAACTAAATGCTGTTATTTGTAATGCTCTTGCATCAATATCTACTCCAAAAATTTGTTTTTTAAGAATACTTGCTTTCTCGTCAATTGAAAGTTTTTTATTTTTCTGTGTATCTAATATTTTCTTAAATACCTGAACAAGAAAAGCTCCCGAACCACAAGCAGGGTCTAAAACTGTAACCGCATTGTTTTGTTCAATTTTGGGATAAATTGAATGTGAAAGCATAAAATCAACTACAAAAGTTCGGGTATAAAATATTCCTTTTGCTTTTTTTTCGGTTTTTCCTAAAAACTCCTCGTAAATATTACTGATTAACTGAATCGGTATTTTGTCAAATTTATAGGGGTAAAAGCCTTTAAGATACTGTTGTTTTGTTGTTTTAAATACGTGATAATCTTCTGTGAAAAATATTTCAAGTTCGCGAATATGCTTTTCTGTTACTTTTATATCCTGTTTTAAAATATCGCCATTAATTGTAGCGATTTCGTTGAAGGTGTTTACTAGTTGTTCAGGATTCTGTGTTTTAAGAGTATTAATAAACGAAATATTTGGCAGTATTTTTCTGTCTTCAAAATATTTTATAAATAAACTTTTCAAAATAAGACCGTTAATATTTTCGTTATCAGCATCAAATTTCGAAAAAGATTCTTTTAGTGCAATTAAATTGTTTAAAAGGTGGGTATCAATTTCGTTTTTTATTTCTTTTGTTTTTCGTAAAACAAAATCGAAAAAGTAAGCGTTATCAATATTTTCTTTTGAAAAAGGGATTTCGGACTGGACAATATTTTCAAAGTCGGCTGTTGTTGTGCCGTAATTAAAATCTTCAATAACAACATTAGTTTTTAAAATATCTTTGTTGTCTGCTTTTTCTTTTGCATTTAGAATGTATGTTTTTGTTTCACCGACTGCTATAAAAAAATTCAGTTCGTTTCTATTCCATTCGGAGAGATGATATTCAAAAAGTTCAATTTCCGATTTAAAAAAAAAATATGTAATTATAAATGGCTGAGTAGCGCCGGGTATCTTTTTTTTATGTTCAAACAGGTTTCCGTAAGAAGACGGTTTAATTTCTTCTGAAAAACCTATATGATTTCTGAATTTTTGTTGCAGTTCCATAGAAATATTGATAACAAAAAACAAAAATAGTATAAATATTTTAACTAATATGACTATTTGTCAAACATAAAGTATTAATATATTTTCGTTACAAAAGTTTTTACCAAAAAGCCCGAAGGGTTATCTGCGGGCTTTCTCGGATATTGAGGATATTTTATTTTGCTTCGGTCATTCCGGTTTCATCCATTAAGAAAAGATACAACCCGACAAACTGACGCTGTGCTTCGGGAAGCGTAGCTATCCATCGGTAGAACATTTCCTCGTTGGATGTTAATGATTCTGCATCTTGAATAATCTTTTGCATGCGCACTTGCTCCATGAGTTCTGTGAGTATTTTTTGTTTCAATTCCGTTTGTTTGCCTCTGTCTAATGTGTTTACAACCTCTTGAATCAGGGCAATATTTCTGCCTACATCTTGTCCCAAACCGGTAAGTTGTCTATCATTTAAAGAAAAATAATAAACCAATTCTTCGTGCAAATTGTCGTAGGTTATTTGGATTACGGCGTTCCCTTTCTCCG
Organism: Acetofilamentum sp.; assembly: GCA_020720705.1. GTDB lineage: Bacteria > Bacteroidota > Bacteroidia > Bacteroidales > JAADGE01 > DYOJ01. The sequence continues at coordinate 3,483 of DYOJ01000091.1, read as the reverse complement.
GTTTTTCGATTGCATAATAGATTTCGCCAAGTTGTAAATCATAATACCCCCATGTTGCTAAATCATTATTAAACAACAACATAGCTTTATCCAGAACTTGTTCGGCTTTTTCATTTTGCTTTTCATCGGCAAGTTGTTGAGCCAAGCGTTTGAATACACTTTTGAAATTCATCAGGAATCTGCGATTGTTTTCATCCATGTAGATTTTTTCCGGATTTTTATCAATTCCGCCCCATACAAATTTGTTCATCACATTGTCGTACAGGATGTCAGAATTTACACGTCCGTCTTCGCCATAAGCCGAAGCTGAGCTTTTAATCGGAACCAAACGATATGCTAAACCTTCGAGTTGGAAATAAGGTTCGAGGTTCAAAAAGTTGCTGTTCGGAACAGTGGTTGCAAAATAAACCGGGCGTTTCCAACCGTTTGAAGCAATCAAGTCCAGAACCATCAAATGGTTTTTGCGGATATTGCTGACCGACAAATTCCAAGTAATTCTGCTTACAATTTTCGATTCATCTGCTTTGCTTACAACGTTGTTTTTGATAACGTCCGCTTTGTTTACGGGTATCATCAACTTGGTTGTAGGCATGTAGTTAACCGTTGTACCGTCTTGTAGCGGAACTTTATTGTCCTCGTCTTCCGAGGCGATATGCGCCATCAGGGTATTTAGGGATAGAGGTAAATCGGAAATATTGCGAACAAGCGTTTCAAAACTTGTAGAGAATTTTTTTGCAACATCGCTGTTATAATTCAAACCCTCTTTCTCGACAAATTTTACATCCGCTAACTTTACGGACAATCCGTACATATCTGCGGGTCCGATTTTTGAGGTTCCTTGCGCAAGAGTTTCAGTTTCTTTCGGATATTTCTCCGGGAAGTTACTGCTGTTCAAGAACTTAATGTAAGCAGAATACAAACTGTCGTAATCCGCCTTAAGTGTACCGCCTGAGGCTTCGAATCGCTCTTTCAGATAGATATTCGGATTTTCGTATCGGTAAATGATGTCGCGCTTCCCGACATCATACTGTTCGGGTTTCAAAATAAAATCAATCGGCGCTGATTCGTAAGCGCGGATACGCATTTGGTTAATATACCAATCGGTATTAAAATAACTCAAATTGATAACGCGAACGTCTGTTCGGTAGCCTTCTACTTCTTGAATATACCAAAGCGGGAAAGTATCATTATCGCCGTTTGTAAAAATAACGGCATTAGGAGCGCACGAGTTTAAATAATTTTTCGCATAATCGCTTGCCGTGTAGCGGTTTGAACGGTCGTGGTCGTCCCAATTTTGCGAAGCCATAATCACCGGAGCCGTCAGCCCGATGATAGTTGCAGCAATTGCGCCGGAATTTTTCGGCAGTTTTTTTAGTAACTCGGCAAGCCCGGCAACCCCAAACCCCACATATATTGCAAATACATAAAACGACCCGGCGTAGGCATAATCGCGTTCGCGAGGTTGAAACGGCGGTTGATTTAAGTAGAACACAATCGCTAAACCTGTGAAAAAGAAAAACAACATCACTATCCAGAAATAATTTAGGGCAAGCTTATCGCGCGTGAGCATAAATATCATCCCCAAAATACCGAGTAACAGCGGTAGAAAGAAATAGGTATTTCGCCCTTTGTTTTCTTTGAGTTCTGTAGGCAGTTTATCTTGGTCGCCAAGTCGTATTTCATCTATAAATTTGATGCCGCTTATCCAATTGCCGTCTCGAATACCGCCGTTGCCTTGAATATCATTTTGCCGTCCCACAAAATTCCACATAAAGTATCGGACATACATATAGTTGACCTGATACGAAAAGAAAAATCGCAGATTTTCTCCAAAAGTCGGCGGACGTTTGGGTTGAGTTTCTCCGTCTGCAAAGAACGGTCCGCGGTCGTAGATAGTATTTCCGTAGCGGTCTTTCATAGCTTTTCCGGATTCGTCTTTTTTCGGATAATAGAAATCATCTTCCGATGTGCCTGTCCAAGCCATGTAGCCTTCCACGTGGTCGGGACCTTCTTGGTCGCTGTACATACGCGGGAAAAAGGTTGTGTATGCTTCATCAAATTTACGGTCAATTTTATAGTCTGCAACTTCGTATCTGTCATTACGTTGGGTGTATTCCGGTGCACCTTCGTCGTAACTTTCGATGGGAGCGTTAAAATATTGACCTGTCATAAGGGGTCTGTCGCCGTATTGCTCTCTGTTGAGATAGGCTAACAGTGAGAACACATCATCGGGTCGGTTCTGATTCATCGGTGTATCGGCGATGGAACGTATCGGGATAAGTGCAAAAGATGAATAACCGATAAGTATGACCAACATACCGCCGAAAATAGTGTTCAATATCGGCATTTGTTTTTTTAAGGTATAAAAAATACCGAACGCCAACAATCCGCCGGCAATAAGCAAGAAAATAAAGAATCCGACAAAATATGGCAGCCCCAAAGAATTTGTAAAGAATAATTCAAATTTTGAGCCGAATAATACAACCCCTTGAATGATACCGTACATGACAAATCCGAGTAAAGCTACGGACAACACCGAAGCCCAAACGATGCCTTTTGCGGATGTTTCATATTTTTTGAAATAAAACACAAATACAATTGCCGGTATTGCCAATAAATTGAGCAAATGCACCCCGATTGATAAACCCATCAAATAAGCTATCAAAATCAGCCAACGATTTGAATAGGCTTGGTCTGCTTCATCTTCCCATTTTAAGATAGCCCAGAAAACTATCGCCGTAAAAAACGAGGAGGTTGCATATACTTCGCCTTCAACCGCCGAAAACCAGAACGAATCGGAAAATGTATAAACCAATGCTCCGACAATACCCGAACCGATTATGGTAACTAATTGATTGATTGATACTTCACCATTACGAACGAATATTCTGCGAGCAATGTGTGTTATGGTCCAAAACAAAAACAGAATTGTAAAAGCACTCGCCGTAACGGAAAGAATATTGACCATTAACGCAACTTTTGTTACATCACCGAAGGCAAATAGCGAGAAAAATCGTCCAAGCAACATAAAAAACGGTGCCCCGGGCGGATGTCCGACTTCCAATTTATACGAGGTCGTGATAAATTCGCCGCAATCCCAAAAACTTGCCGTAGGTTCTACGGTAAGCAAATAGGTAAGCATGGCAACGGCAAAAACTGTCCAACCGGAAATGTTGTTAATCAATCGAAATTTTTTCATATAATATTCTGATATTATCCGTAAAACCGCGAAAATACGATATAAAACTCAAACTCGGATATTTTTTAGAAAAATTTAAGGAAATATTTGGAGGTTACAAATTATATTGGAGTCAGGGATTTGTTAAAAAAATAATTTTATCAAGCAAAGTTTCAAAATTTTTACTCACCTGATTTTAAATAGTGTTTGTAAGAAAACTCATAACTTGTTGAAATTCTTTACGATATAGCAAAATTTCGTTCCGAATGTTTTTAGAAATTCAGTTGAAATTCAATCGAAATTCA
>DYOJ01000710.1 GCA_020720705.1 Acetofilamentum sp. | reverse complement strand
GAATAAGCGCGACTGATATGATTTGTTTTTTCATGATATTTAATAAAAAAAAATTAAAAAAAGAAACGAATCCACATTGAAAGTAAATTGAGCAGACAAAAGAAGAGGTTTGCAACAATTAGTTCATTCTTTTTGCTTGTTCTGAATGTTGTACAACCTTTCGATTCGGTACCATGGCTTCATTTTTCAAATGCAATGAATCACTTTTTATTCCATTACTTGATTTTAGCTTAACTTCGGTTAAACAAGTATCTGTTTTAACATCACTGTGTTCCGTTTTAGTATCAGCAAGTTGCATAGGCGTGGATACGTTTACGACAGTTTTGGGTTGGTTTCCATTTTCTTTTTTGAGGTCTTGACCATATACTGTGCCAACACCGAAAATAGCCCCAAAAACGATAATTGAGCACTTTACAATAATTTTCATATCCATAATTTTAATTATTTAACAACATTGGAACGATTGAATAATTTTGTTGTCCTGAGCTGATTTCTCCTGCTTTCCATAATTTGTAATAGTAGGTCGTACCATCTGTAAGACTTGCATTGTCGTGATAAAAAACATTCAGATTCAACCAATATTCAAGAGCTTCTCCGTATAGCGCACCTGAAGTTCCTTGTTTCGGTGAGCCGGCTGAATAAGCCAAAACTGTTCCGACAGTGCCGGAACCGGAATCTGTGTTTCTGCTGATTCTGATTTTATTACCGATATCGTTGGTCGGATTTGCAGAATAATAAGCTGTTACAACAGGGGTTGAACCACTTTTGTATGTTATTTGAGCTTCTCCGACGTATTCCCAAGGTGCTTCTTGTGTTGTTGTAAAACGTAGCTCGCAACGAACTAAAGTCCCATTATCCACCGAACTATCATCAGTTATCTGCAAAATCCAATCACCGGCGGCAGTTTCACCGTTAAAAGATGCTAAACTTCCTTCGGGGCGGTAGGTTCCTGTAAACGGGGCTGTGCCGGCAGTAATTGAAGTTGCGGCGGCATCATCAAAAACTGTGCTTGTGTAATGATCTTGAGAACCTCCGTTGTCTGATGTGAGTTCAACGACAGTGCCTGATGGACTTTCTAAAGTTATATCTAAATCAGCATCAAAGGTATGTGTTATTGTTATAAGCACATTCAAATCGCAAATTTTACCTGTTTGTCCGACACCTGTCATCGACTGGTGTAATGTTCCGTTGTCAGGGATTGCAGAGTTAGGGTTTACAAACCACGTTCTAAAGTCCGAACATTGTATCAAACCGCTTGGCGCAGTTGTAGTGTTTTGCGAATTATTGACTTCTTGTGCATTATCACCGGAAATTCGTATCCACTTTGCACCATCTCTGTAATAAAATCCGGGTATAACATCACTCACAGTTGCTGTGTTATAGACCAGCAGGCTTGAGGTCGGCGAACTAATTGTGGTGTTGTCCGTTGTGCCGGTAAGTGCAACGCGAGGTATCAACATGCCTTTGTTTGCAGAAGATACATCCAAAATCGAGCTTGCATCCGGATTTGCTCCGCTTGTGTTTATCGAAACTGCTTGTCCATAAGCGTTTTGAATTGAAACTGCCATGGTTGCAAACA
>DYOJ01000709.1 GCA_020720705.1 Acetofilamentum sp. | reverse complement strand
GCCGGCAAAAGAAAAGCGTGGACGCTTATTGCATTTTCTATTTGCGTTTAGCGTGGAAGCTAAACTCAAATTAAGCAATTATAAAGTATCTGTCCATAATGACAATAGTCCTTTAATAATTTTTGTAAGATATTGATTTATTGTAAATTATATTAGATTTAAGACATCAGATTACAGACAACAGAATCTAAAATATTGTAAATCTATATTTTAGAAGTTAATTATGTAATGTTTATTATTCGGTTTAATATAGATTAGAAAATTTCTCAGATTGTATGATTAATTGTAACTATTTGGAATTGAGATATTTGAGTCTAATATCTAACGTCTGAATTCTCAAATCTAACGAAGTATTGTAATGAAAGCTGAAAACTCTATTCGAGTCTTAATCAGCCCGCTAAATTGGGGGCTTGGGCATGCGTCTCGCTGTGTTCCGATAATTGAAACGCTGCTACAGCACGGATATGAGGTAATCGTTTGTGCCGAAAAAAAACAAGCAAGCCTTTTGAAAGGCGAATTTCCGAGTATTCAAATTCTGCAAATGGCTAACAATGAGATAAAATATGCTCATGGCAGTTCCTCGTTTTTAAAAATATTAGTGCAAATTCCATCGTTTTTAAGCGGCATTGTCCGAGAGCATCGGGCTTTGAAAAAGTATCAGAAAATCTATCAGCCGCAGCTTATTATTTCCGATAACAGATACGGTTTTTTTCTGAAAGATGTGCCTTCGATATTTATGACACATCAAATTTCGCCGAGACTACCCTATCCTATTCGTTTTGCAGAAAACCTTACGGCAAAACTTCAACGTCTGTTTATCAATAACTTCGCGCTGTGTATGATTCCGGATTCTGAATCTGAATATAATTTATCGGGACTGCTATCACACGGGAAAATTTTGCCTCGCAATACCAAATACATTGGCGTGCTCTCGCGAATGAAGCCGCAAAATAACGCTGACATCGAAAAAAAATATGATGTTTGTGCAATTTTATCCGGACCGGAGCCTCAACGTTCAATTTTAGAATCTATCCTTATCAATCAATTGAAAAACAACAACTTAAAGGCGATTATCATACGCGGATTGCCTGATTCGGCAGAAAAAATCGAATTTGGAATTGAATTTCGAGCGCATGTACCGACATCTGTAATGCAAACAATTATCAATCAGAGTCATACAATTGTAATGCGTGCCGGATATTCATCAATTATGGATTTTGTCGCGCTCGGAAAAACAGCAATCATCGTCCCTACCCCCGGACAATCGGAGCAAAAATATCTGGCAGAATATTTATCGAAAAGTGGTTTTTTTGTAAGTATGACTCAGCACAATTTTGATTTGCGTTCCGGTATCGAACAATTGGCTCGCATAAAATCTCGCCAAATTCAAACTAAACGATTTAACGGAATAAAATTTATAGAAATGATAAAGATACAATTTCGTTTATAGAACTTGAACAATTTGAAAATGTGTCAATGTGTTAATTTGAAAATTTGTCAATTTGAAAATGTGTTAATTTGCAGAATGTTAAATAGTGCTTGTAAGAAAACTCATAACATGTTGAAATTCTTTACGATATT
>DYOJ01000708.1 GCA_020720705.1 Acetofilamentum sp. | reverse complement strand
GATTTAGCTACAGCAACTGAACAAATTTTGAATTTTATCATTAATAAAATAACAATTTAACATCAAAGACAATAATTTACATATAAACAACGGAACAGAACCCTTTGATAATTGGACAACGATTATTAAACCGAAACGTCATTGGTTAGATATCAATCTGAAAGAACTTTGGACCTACAAAGACCTAATTTTTCTTTTTGTCAGAAGAGATTTCGTAGCAAATTATAAACAAACCATTTTAGGTCCGCTTTGGTTTATCATCCAACCCTTATTAACTACATTAATGTTTACGGTTGTTTTCGGTAAAATTGCTAAAATCCCTACTGACGGACTTCCGCAAATGCTTTTTTATCTTTCCGGAATAACCGCTTGGGGTTATTTTTCAGAAAGCCTGAAAGCAACCTCAAACACATTTGTTACAAATGCAAACATTTTTGGGAAAGTCTATTTTCCGAGATTAGCAATACCTGTTTCTGTTATTATTTCTAATTTGGTTTTGTTTGGCATTCAGTTTTTATTTCTGATTGTATTCATGATAATTTTTTATTTTTCAGGATACTCTTTCGGTCCGAATATTTATATTTTACTGTTGCCGGTATTATTAATCTTGATGGCAGGTTTAGGACTTGGCTTCGGAATTATAATTTCGTCGCTCACAACAAAATATCGCGACCTGACTTATCTCGTTGCATTCGGCATTCAATTATGGATGTACGCCACTCCTATTGTTTACCCTCTCTCAAATTTATCCGGAAATATTCGAATGCTTGCATTATTAAATCCGCTGACTTCTATTGTTGAAACATTCAGATACATCATGTTGGGTTCCGGAGAATTAAATTGGATGAATTTATTATATAGCTTTATTTTTATGATAATCACTTTAATTATCGGAGTTCTGTTGTTCAATAAAGTAGAACAATCATTTATGGATACCGTGTAATTTAACTTAACTCTTTAAAATGTCAGGCATCGCTATAAAACTCGAAAACATTTCAAAACAATACCGCTTAGGTGTTGTCGGAACGGGTACGCTGAGTCACGACCTGAATCGCTGGTTTGCAAAAATCAGAGGAAAAGAAGATCCTACCTTAAAAATAGGACAAGAAAATAGCTTGGCACAAGCCGGAGGTGATTATGTTTGGGCTTTGCAAAACATAAACCTTGAAGTAAAAAAAGGAGAAATCCTCGGCATCATCGGTAAAAACGGTGCCGGAAAATCGACACTTCTAAAACTTTTATCTCGAGTTACCGGGCCGACAACAGGAAGTATAAAAGTGAACGGACGAATAGCCAGCCTCCTTGAAGTAGGAACCGGCTTTCACCCCGAACTTACGGGCAAAGAAAACATTTTCCTCAACGGAGCAATACTCGGAATGACTAAAAACGACATTCGCCGAAAACTTGACGAAATTGTAGAATTTGCAGGAGTAGCTAAATATCTTGATACTCCCGTAAAACGTTATAGCAGCGGAATGTACGTTCGACTTGCCTTTGCCGTAGCCGCCCACTTAGAACCGGATATTCTCGTTGTAGATGAAGTGCTCGCTGTAGGCGATGCCGAGTTTCAAAAAAAAGCCATCGG
>DYOJ01000707.1 GCA_020720705.1 Acetofilamentum sp. | reverse complement strand
GCTATATCGTAAAGAACTTCAACAAGTTATGAGTTTTCTTACAAGCACTATTTACAAACCAAAAACAAACTCTATCGTTTTGCAATGGTAATGAAGCGTTGGAAAATCATTTTTAAAGTTACAAACGATAAACTTATTTTTCTAACTATTTTTCACACAGCACAAAACCCCAAGAAACTAACAAAAATAAAAACCAACAATTAAACCCGCAATATAAACTCTAAAAATCATAAATCATGACAAAAATTCTGACAAAACTCGCGGCAGTACTGCTTTTTACAGCCGTTTTGGTGCAAGCAAGCGTTGCGCAAACTACACAGCAAGAGTACTTACGAATAACAAAAACAAACACCTTATTGTCCATCAATGAACAATTTGGTTATTCTGCGAGTTCCGGCTACGATAACTATATCGTAGGTGCTCCTTATGCGGATTATGCAAGAGGAGCTGCTACTATTTATTCAGTGGCTAGCTATACTTATGGCAACGAAATTGAAATTTTCCCGCAGACACTCTTAGAAGGCTCAGAATTCGGCATATCGGTTGCTATGGATGAAAATGAGTTTTTTTTCGATAAGTATGCTGTTGTCGGCAGCACTGAAAGCCAAACTATGCCCCCGGGTCCGGGTGCAGCTTATGTTTTTAAGAATTTAGGAGGAGCTTGGGCTGAGGATGCAAAGTTAGTTCCCTCTGACCCTCAATCCGGTGGCATGTTTGGTATTGCGGTGGATATTTGCGGGGATTACATCGCTGTCGGCGATGGCGAATCCGTGTACGTGTTTCATAACAATGCCGGTGTTTGGGAAGAACAAACAAAATTAGCCGCAAATGGTGGCGGAGCTGACCAATCTATAAGTATTTCAGGGGATTATATTGTGGTTGGGGGAACTTATGACAGCGAGTTCGGGAGCTATGCCGGTGCAGCGTATGTTTTTTATAATAACGGCGGTGTTTGGGAGTTACAACAAAAAATACATGCAGATGTTCCGATAAACAGTGAATATTTCGGCAATTCGGTTTCGGTTTACAGCGAACCTGCCGGAACTGGCACATACATTGCAGTAGGAGTAGGACCTTGGCCACATCAGCCTGATGGTGGAGTCTATGTATTCAAAAACAATGGTGGAGTCTGGACACAGCAAGCACGTCTGACAATTCCAGATGTTTATCTTGGAGGCTCAGTTGTAATTCACAAACGCTTTTTGGTTGTCGGTTCAGAATTTGCACATCAACAAAGTTTAGGCTATGCCTATCAATTTGTCCACATTAACGACACTTGGCAATTTCAACAAAAATTTGAGGCTTCAGATAATGCATCCGGAAATAGGTTTGGAAAATCGACAGTGTTCTCGGGAGGTTTTGGTTACATCATAGTAGGAGCACCGGGAACAGATAATTATTACGGAGCTGCTTACCTTTTTACCCCTTCAATTGCTCCTGTTTCGGATGATAGTGCTGAGACGGAAGAAGACAATCCACTGTTTGGTAACAGTGTGTTGGAAAATGACTTCGGTTACGATTTATACAGCGATACAATAGGTGATGCAACTTTGGTTTCTGATGTGGCTTATGGAAGTTTATTATTTA
>DYOJ01000706.1 GCA_020720705.1 Acetofilamentum sp. | reverse complement strand
TATTCGAGTTTCGACAGGGTTTTATTACGAGGTTATTTACCTAATTTATTTGTCGAGGGAAGTGTAATAAGATTACTGCGTAATTTAGGATTTGCCAGTCATAGTAACGGAGTAATGCGAACTTTGACTGACCAATTGAATGCGCATATCACAAAGACATCCAATTCTTTAGGAATAAAGATACATTGGTGGGGTGAAACGGAAAAGCAAAAGTACCATTCAAAAATAGATTTTGTAGAGGAACACTACAATACCGAATTAAAACAAGCCAACAGGAAGAGTGAAGTTGTTTGTATAATAAAGGCAGTTGAAAATACAAGGACCTTTGCCAATAAAGAAATTAAGACCCAACAAGGGAAGATGTTCACAAAGATGTATTCCTGTTGCAAGTTTGTAAGTCAATATTATGTTTACATAAAAGATGAAGCATTAGGTCTTTGTTATTTGAAGATATCGAGTTATCTGCCGTTTCCATGTGAGTTTTATATGAATGGGCATAATTATCTTCGACAGCAATTTGATATTCAGGGCATACGATATAAAATGAAGGATAATTCATTTGTAGAAGTATCGGATGTTGGGGCATTAGAAAGTTTAGTAAAAGATTTTCAACCCAGTGTCGCGTTAAAGAGGATTGATTATTGGATGGGGAGATTATTCAGGTTTGACAAGGGGAACAAATCCACCAGGTCAAAATTACTGACACATCAATGGTTTACCTATCAAACCGAAGTATCTCATAACGTTATATTTAAATCTGGTAAATTTTTGAATAGTTATTTCCAGCGTATTTTACACAAGCACCATACTATCGGATTGCCCGATAGGTTGACCGAGATATTTGGTCTTTCCCGCAGGGTTGACAATAGTAAAACAACTCAAAGGACATATTCAGTACAAGCATGTATAAAACATTGGTTGGAAAAGAACTCGATAAAGTGTTACAATAAAGGCGGCTGTTTGCTACGAGTAGAAACTACCATCAACAATCCGGATTTGCCCGGGTTAAAGCTAAAAAAGCCAGCCTGTAATTTGCAGGCATATTATTGGTACGGATACAGTTGCAACAGCCGCTATCTTAACACGCTTTGCGATATTGATTTATCGAGCATTTCTACCGATATGTTTGATAAATATCAGCAAACGATAGTAACGGCAAACGGACAGAAGGTTCCGGCTCCCGATTTAAGGAAGCAAAACCAATTGGCACTCATAGCTATTTTGATAAGTTCCAATTATCATGTATTTGGGTTTCGCAACAAGGATTTACGGTCAAAACTGGGCGATTCACCAAAAACTGCAAAAATTGCATATGAATTACGAAAATTGAGGGTTCGGGGAGCAATTAAAAAGATGAAAAACACTCATTACTACCAACTTACAGAGGAGGGGTATAAATGGATGTATTACATGATTTTTAATTATTCGTATTTTGTATCTCCGTTGTTATCAAAAAGTTGTAAGAAAGCGATAAAGCAGAATGTAGAGAACCCATCAAAAATTGAAGAGGCATATTTTCAGATCAACAAGGCTCTATCCCTTATTACATCGGAGTTACAGCTAGTTGCATAAAAATAAAAAAACGTGAA
>DYOJ01000090.1 GCA_020720705.1 Acetofilamentum sp. | reverse complement strand
GATTTTTTTTACGAAGTCAAATATGCTGTGATTTTTCTTGCACAGAATTAAGGATTTTTAAATATCATGTAAATTTTTTCTTAATTTCATCAAAAAAATAGAAAAAGACGAAACTTTTGCCCTAAATTTGTCGTAATAGTGAGTGCTTTTACTTTATCATAATAAAAATGAAAAATTACATATTATTATCTATTCTAAAATTCTTGACAGTAATCGTTTTATTGTTAGGACTTAATTTTCAAACTTTCGCCCAAACCGGACCTGCAGGCGTGGGCAATACGGGCGGAACATCGGGGCAGCCCGCCAATAAAATCTGGTTCGATGCCGCCGCACTCAGTTATGCCGATTTGGCAGCCGTGAGTACTTGGGCTGACAAATCGGGGAATGCAACCGATGCCGCGCAGGCTACCGCATCTCGACAACCTCAATTCCGAACCGGACAACTAAACGGCTTTCCGGCAGTGTTGTTTTACAATTCCGGCGGCGGCGGAAATGAGGATTTTCTCCCTTTTAACGGAAATGTGATTGCCGCAACCGATTACACCTTAGTATATGTAGCTGCAAAACGAACAGCGGGTGCTAAATGGGTGATGGGCGGAACAACCAATTCCGGTGCAAATCAAAATTTGCATTTCGGTTGGCAGAGCGATACACAATTCAAATACCACCATTGGGGAAATGATTTCACCGGAACTAATTTGAATACCACCGAAACCGGCGGAACTACCGTTGGAACTTACGGAATTTTTACGCTTTTGTGCGACGATGTCGATGCTGCAAACGACCGATACGTTTTCCAAAATAATGCTCAAATCGGGCAAGGAGCAACCCCGACACACTTGGTTTCGTGGAACGGTGCCGGAATGGGCGGCTCGCCACAAGTTTCGAGTTATTCCGACATTAACATTGCCGAAGTCATTGCCTATTCAAACGCGCTAAATGCGGCGCAACTTCAAATTGTACATCAATATTTGGAAGTAAAATACGGCATTACAATTGCTAACGACCTTTATACACCGGATGCCGCCTACAAATACGAAACCGCAGGTATCGGTATAAAATCTTCACAAAAACATTCAAGAGCCTCATCATCAGGATTTTACATCTCGGAAGATGCCGGAACGCTTGATACGAACGGCGAGTTTGTGTTTTTCAGTCATAACAATGCCACAAATTCTGCCGTTTTGACAGATTTGCCTGCCGGCGTTGAAGAACGTTGGGCACGCGATTGGTTTGTGGACAAAACCGGAACAACAACCGCCGATGTAAAATTGATTTTTGACCTCCCCGAAGGCATTTCAGGCGGGCAATATCCCGGAACGCTTGCGGATTACGTGCTTTTATATCGAAACTCAACTTCCGGAACTTATACAGAACTCTCAATTGCAGCCGCATCGGGCGATGCCGACCAAATTCAATTTTCGGTTTCGGACGCAAACTTAGCAGACGGCTACTACACGCTTGGCACAAAAGATAAAACTGCAAGCCCTGTAATCGGAATCAGCGGACGTACGTGGTATGCACTCATATCGGGCAATTGGGACAATTGGCAAGTGTGGACGCTCGACCCGGCGGGTATGTTACCTGTAAACTCGGGGCACGAAATTCCGCAAATTCAGGACAAAGTAGTCATTCACTCCGGAAAAACCGTAACAGTCCAAGCTGTTTCAGGTGCAATAACGGTAGCCGGCATAACTCTCGAAGGTAAACTTGACTTGCAAAATACACTCGGACACAGTTTTACAACCATACGCGGCTCGGGAAAAATCATGATGTCTGCCGATAATTTCCCTGCCGGCAATGCCTCACATTTTTACACCGCCGGACAAGGCGAAGGAACGGTTTTGTATTATGGCACCGGATATTCACTGTCTGCAAATCGCGAATTTTTCAATGTAGAAGTCGAACTTACAAACTCTGCCGACATTTTGACACTCGCAACGGATTATCAAATTAACGGAAATTTTACCGTAAAAAAAGGAAAATTTCAAATCAACGATGCCACAAACGATGTGATTCGTAAACTGACCGTAAACGGAGATGTTTTGGTGGAAAGTGCCGCTCAAATTACGGTCGGAACAGGAAATCCGATTTTGACAAAAGCTTATGACATCGGAACCGGAAACATGCCCGATGACTTTGCTGTTGATTATCACGATATTTACCATGAATTTAAAATCTTCGGAAATTTCACAAACAACGGAACTATACGCCTGACAAACCAAGCTGTGCCCGATTACAACGATTTCACAACCACAGGTGCCGTGAGCGTATATCTAATGGGAAGCGAAGATAAATCCATGATATTGAACGGAATAACCGATTTTTACAACTTAATTATCAACAAAGGAACTGACAAAACGTATGTTCAAACCATTGTTTCGGCAAATATTGCAAATTTCAACCTTTACGGTGCAAATTCCTGCGGACGCATTACTGCCGGAGGTTATTCAACAGCTAATCCACTGGTACGCAAAGCATTGTGGATTCAAAACGGAACGCTCAAACTTACCGGTGCACTACTTATCCCAACACTGAGCGAAGGCGGCAATGAAGGCGGAAACGGCGACTTTGCCATCGGTCAAAATGCCTGCCTTTGGATAGCCGGCTCCGGAGTTTCGGTTTATGTTACCGCAACCGACTTAGCACAAGTTCCTGCCGGCGTGGACTGGATTGAAACAAACGGAAGCGTGCAGGCTTTATCTGTGTACGGTAAATTCAGAATTTCGGACGGCTATTTTGATACCCGAAACTCGGCAGGTTTTATTTTTTGGAACACAACCGACGCACAAGTGCAAATTGACGGCGGTATTGTGCACACCGCACAACTCCGAAGCGCGAACGGCGGCGGCGGCGTTGCCTCTTATGTTCAAACCGGAGGAGAATTTTATGTTGAAGGCAATGTTGTTTTCCCGACTGCCTCCGTTGACATAGGCTATCCCTTGTTCGGATTTGACGATGCTTCGGGCGTTTTCAATATGTCGGGCGGCGAACTCATTATTCGAGATGTTTGTGTTACGAGCGTACCGGCTGTAACAACCGTAAGCAACGCACTTTACATTCCGTCTGCCGAAGGTAATTACAACGTAACCGGCGGTAAAGTTATAATCGAAACCGCAAGCGGAAATACCGCCGAAATCGGTTGCACCGCGCCGCTGTGGAGTTTGGAACTCAAACGGCTTTCGGGTGCGGGAACTTCCGTAACTCGACTGACAAAACATTTAAAAGTTCTCAATATTTTGACCATAAATGCAAATACGCAATTGGATGTTCAAGATGATTTGGATAGTTCTGACAAAGATTTATACATCGGTTCAAATTTTGCACTCGAAAACGGCGGTTCGTATCTTGCACATTCAAATACAACGTATTTTATCGGCGACCAACAGACGCAAATTTTGGTAAAAAATACCACAAACGCCGGCGAATTGAAATTCAACAATCTGACAATTCAAAAAAATCAGCGGTACACAACAACCTCTTTCCATGGCGTAATCGTAAACGGATATACGCGTGCGGCAACCAATCATCCGATAGAAATTTTGGGTGATTTTAACATCTCGCGCGGCGAGTTCGACTACAACCGTTGGGATATTCACCTGAAAGGAAATTTGGAAATCGTGGACGGTCAAATTATTGAAACCGATACACCCGACGGAAAACTTGTATTAAACGGAACAGCTTTGCAAACCCTCAAAGGCGCAACCGGTAAAGAACAAGCCTTCGGAAATTTTGAACTGAACAATGCCGCCGGCGCAAAACTTTTGTCCAATATCAATGTAACGAATTTCATTCTTACGACCGGAATTATGGATTTGGATATTTACAATTTGGATGTCCAAGGCGCAGCAAGTACAACAGGCACATACTCAACAACATTGATGTATCAAACCGCCGGAAACTCCGGAGACGGCGGTCTTTCGCTTTATATCAACGGAAACGGAACGTATTTGTTCCCGATTGGAACAAATGCAAATTCTTCAACCCGATATACGCCTGCAAGTGTTTTAATATCAGGATATTCCGACGACGGAAGACTTCAAATTAATCCTTCGGACGAAATTTTGTCCACAACCGCAACGCCGGACAACGTACTTTCGTATCATTGGCGAACTCGACACGCAAATTTTACGACATTGCCAACCGTTTCATACACATTCAATTACGATGAAAGTGATTTGGACGGTTCAATAAATGAAGCACTGTTCGTTCCGGGAAAAGTTTTAGACCAAACTCCATACACTCGTTCGAGTGAAAGCGATACGGAGGTTGATGAAACACTGAATACCATTGTGTTCAACGGCAGCGGAAGCGGGTTTACTCTCGAAAAAGCCGCTTACACAGCCGGTATGCCCACGCGCTTTGTCGGAACACCCAACATTTTCTTTACGCGAAACACAGGAGGTTATGCCGGAAAGTTTTGGACTGATGTTACCGCATGGTCAAATGTCGGATTCAACGGGGCAGCTGCTACAACGTATCCGCAAGCAGGAGACATTGTGAAAATCG
The DNA here is from genome assembly GCA_020720705.1 of Acetofilamentum sp. Classification (GTDB taxonomy): domain Bacteria; phylum Bacteroidota; class Bacteroidia; order Bacteroidales; family JAADGE01; genus DYOJ01. The sequence goes on along the minus strand of DYOJ01000090.1, from coordinate 4,204 downwards.
GTTACGGCGGTAGCCCGGGCGCAAATAATCATCATTACATCATCATAAACAGCACTGTTTCATGTGCAGAAGTTGAATTTGTGAAAAATCCGAACGCCGGCGAACGCAACGGACGCATCGCTATTGTGGAAGGAAATACAGCGAATTTGAACCGTGTTTACGGCGAAGGCGAATTTAATACATTTATCAGAACTGCTTTTACAACAACTGTTAATGCTGATTTTCAAGAATTTGCTGAAAATACAAACAGCACATACATGTATAAGAGCGTTGATAACGCTACACATATAATTCCGGTCGGTTTCCCAACGGTTTATCCGAATTTGTCCGTTGAAATGCCCGGAACATTTATTTTTCCATACGATGTTACCGTAAACGGATATTTTAACACGTCAGGAGGTTGCAATTTGCAGTTTAATGATGGTGCTGCCGGCGATTTTCAAATCAACGGCGATATGAAAGCCGGAGGTTATCTGACCGGTAAAATCTTTTTCCCCGCCTCCGGCACTGCCCGTACGGTTACCGTGAACGGAAATATTGAACTTGGTTGGATTCATGTTTTAAATTACCCGGTAAACAGCGACTGCGAAATTTCTGTAAAAACCGGCGGCGCAACAAATGTCGTTCACACGCTGAAAGTAGGCGGAAACATCAATATTTGGGGCGGAAATCAAGCCACAAAAGATGCTGTTTTCGACTTATTTACCGACAATACAGGCGGAGCAAACGTAAAATTGGAACTTTTCGGCGATAACGATAAGACATTCTACAATGCAACCGCACGTGTTCCTCAGCTTTATCGTCTGGTTATGAACAAACAAGAAGGTAAGAAATTCGATTTTAATTATCCGTTTACATTGAACGGAACAACGGATTCTTACCCCAAAGCTCTCGAACTTATTAGCGGCGATTTATCTTTAAAACATTCAGGTATAAATATTTACCTCACAAGCGGCGGAGCGAATTTCCGAATTCCGAAGGAAGCCTCCTTAAACGCACAAAAAGCAACCTTGCGTGCTTCCGGAATAAGCACCGGAATTTGGCTCGACGGTGCAATGACCTGCGGTTTCAACAGCCAATGGCTTTTAAATGAAGGCGATAACAATTATATCGAATACTCAGCATCAGGTTTATCAAAAATCGTTGTTTTTCAGGGCGATTTGTATGTAGGTTCACAAATTCGCCGCGCAACAAACACGGAGGAAGGCATTTTGACCTTCAAAGTAAATCATGCAAACAACGACATTGTTATCGGCACGGATAACTTCATTCCCGAAAACGCTCGCGGTGTATTTGAAATTCTCAATGCCGGCAGTGAATTATACATGATTGCCGGTTCGCAAATCAATATTGTGAATGCGCAAGCAAATCCGACGTTCCCGACAGCGTATATCGCTCCGGAAACATACAGTCTGGAAGCCGGCTCTTACATCAATTTCGGAAACGATGCAAACACGCGCGCAGCACAAACGATGGGCTTATATGCCGGAATTCCGCTGTGCAATATCAACCTAAATTCCGTAAACAGCCCAACCGTAAAATTGTGGAACGTTCCGCTGACTCTTACTGAAAGTTTGAGTATTGAAACCGGTGCAACTCTAAATTCGCAAGGACATAACATTACACTTGCCGGACATTGGACGAACAACGGAACATACACACACGGCAATAATTTGGTTACATTTAACGGAGCTTCTGCTCAAAATTTGGGCGGAACGGCGACCACTACATTTTATCAACTTACAAAAAATACGGCAAACACCGTAACCTTGCAAAATGATATTACTGTTTTGGATGATTTAACGATTTCAAGCGGAACCCTTGCAGACAACAGCAACGATATTTCGCTTTTCGGCGATATTTACAACACCGGCACACACACTTACGGCGGAGCGGGCAACGGAATTTCATTTTTGAATAACAATCAGCAAAAAATCTTCGGAAACAACGGCGTTTTCGGAAAATTGACTTGCAACAACCCCGATGGTGTAAAGTTAGATGTTAATACAGATGAAATTTTTATCAACAACGCTTTACAACTCCAAAACGGTGTGTTCGATATAGGTGAAAATCTGCTGACCTTGCGCATCAATGCCCAATTTATTGAGCAAAATTCGTACTCAAATCTAAACATGGTGCAAACCAACAACTCCATCGGCGATTTTGGCGTAAAAAAATACTTCCCCGCAGGTGCAGGCTCGTTTTTGTATCCGATTGGCTCTGCCGGAAAATATACGCCTTTGACAGTTACCGTTTCACAAAATTCGAGTGCCGTAGGCTATTTGGTTGTAAAAGCCGCCGATGAAGTGCATCCGACAGTCCAAGAAGATGCCGAAACTCCCGACACCGAAATTGTAGATGCCGACAATGCACTCCAATTTTATTGGACTTTGGAGGCAAACGGATTTACAGACGGAAGCGGCATTGTGGAAATGTGCCACGTTGCGGGCGATGCTGAAACAACAGCACCTTATACCACAGCCGATTACATCACTGCACGTCTGTTGCAAAACGGTTCCGGAAATTGGAATCACTACGACTGGGCAGATTACGTGGAAGCCTCAAACAAATTGGTATTTTATTTTACAAATGCCACAGATGCCGAAATATCAGGCGATTACACCGCCGGAGCAGAGCCAAATTCGGCAAACCGTTTGGGTGCAATACCGAATCAGGTTGCAAAATACATTTCGTTTACAAACGGAAATTGGACAAATCCGATGACTTGGGAAACTTACCCCGTTTCCGCCGGACAAGGCGTAAATGTGCCGTCAAACGGACCGCGCGGAGCCATTGTGATTGTAAAAAACGGTCATACCGTGGACATTGACCAAAATTACATTTCATCTTACACCACCGAAATTCAAGGCACCCTGCGACAAGGCACAACCTTCGGAAACCGACTTGGAATTATCGAAGGACAAGGCACGCTTTCGACTGAAACCTCAACGCTTCCGGCAGGTTACTATCCGCATTTTTTTGCGGCAACAGGCGGAACGCTCGAATACACAGGGACTTCCGACATTGATATTTTGGGACAAATTTCGTCCTTAAATAATTTGAAACTATCAGGAACAGGACGCAGAAACTTCCCGAATTTGGATGTTCAAATGCTCGGAAGTCTAATAATTTCTGATAATCCGACTGTAATAAATGATTTTGATAAAAAAATTGCACTCAAAAAAGATTTAACCTTCGACGGCGGAACATACGAAGCAGGAACAGGCGCAACGGCAATCTTTGAATTTAACGGAACTGCCGTGCAAACCATTGACGGCTCGCAAACGTTCACAGGTGCAAATGCCTTGTATAATTTGAAAATGAACAACCCTGCCGGAATTGCGCTCTCGCAACCCTTAGATGTTGATAATGAGCTGAATTTAACTTCCGGTATGATTATTACGACTTCTGCAAATATTCTTACCCTCGAAAGTATCAGCGAAACCGTTGTAACGAACTCCGGCACAACCTCTTTCGTGGACGGTCCGCTAAACAAACAAATAGCTGCCGGCGGCGATTTCGTTTTCCCGACAGGAGACAACGCACGCTTCGGAAAAGCCGGTCTGAACGATGTCAGCGCAACCGATTACTACCAAATGCAATACTACAACTACAACCCGCTGACGGACGGTTACGACCCCGAAGTCTTAAATACACCGCTCAAACTTGTGAGCGTGAACGAATATTGGCGCACTTCAACCACAAACGGTCGCACCGCAAAAGTTATGCTCCGTTGGGATGCCGACAACAACGGCTTTGCAGACGATGCAGCCCGCTCCAACTTGCGCATTGCCGAGTGGCAAGACCTTGCAACCGATGCTTGGGTGCAAGTGGATGCCTCAAATACAATTTCCGGAACGGAAACAGCCGGAACGGTATCTTCTACGGTCTCTTCAACATTCAACGAATTTGGCGGCGGAAGTATTTTTACAATTGCATCCGTTTTCAACCCACGTCTGTTTAAGTGGGAAGGCGATATTTCAACGGCATGGGAAACCGCCGGGAATTGGGACAGGAACGCCGTTCCGACTGCTTTGGATGATGTCGAAATTTTGATAGCAATCCCGAATAACCCGGCAATCTCCTCATCTGTAATTTGCAACGAACTTAAAGTCGGAGCAGGTCGAACACTTACCATAAATGCAGCAAACTCGCTCACAGCCAACGATGTAGTCCTGCTAAACGGAACTATGATTTTGAAATC